>JAISEW010000082.1 GCA_031263945.1 Gracilibacteraceae bacterium
CAGGGAAAGGCTCAGTTTTTCCCCGATGGAAAAGTCCGTTTTTTCCGCCGTCAGGAAATAATGATCGGGTTCGGTTTGAGCGGGGATGATCGGAGCGCCGTAATCGTATTCTCTCAGAACGACCCTGTCCGGTGTCTCATAATCAAGACTGATTTTATATGAGACGAGATCGCCCGACGGCCAGGGCAAGAGTTCGGAGCGGTACCGCCCGCCGGTTGTGCGAAAAGACAAGCGATCCACCATGCTTTCCCGGTAAACATAGCGGTATTGTTTCACGGCGCGGCCCTGCAGAAAATCGTAATATTCGCCGGTTTCCTCCCGCAAATACTCACAGCGGATGATGCCGGCGTCAAAGTATTGCTCGTATGATTCGCCCCGTATGCGCTCCGCGAAATCAGCGGCTAAAAGCGCCGTTTCGCCGCCTTCCGCCAGAGCGGTTTCCGCCGCGGCAAAATCTATCCGCGCCGTGCTGACATCAAGGAAAAAACCGCCGGGGGCGGCCTCGATTTTCACGTCGCACATATAATCGGTCGGGAAGCGGTATACGGAAACGGAAGCGAAGGAATCGCCGTTTTCATTTCCGTCCGCGCGCAAGGAGAGACGCTCCCGGTACGGCCGCCAGGTTTCCGGCTCCGGTTCCGGCAGGGAAAAATCAGCGGCGCCGAAGGCGCTGACGACCTGTGACTGGGAAGCGGCGCTGTTTTCCGCCGTGAGACGCATGCCGGCCGCCGGCGAGCCGTCAAAAAAAGCGGCTGTGGCGGTAAACGCCGATTTTTCGCCGTGCCGGTAAATATTTTTTGCCGCGGTGGCCTTGATGATATACGCGGGTTTTCGCTCGTCGGTGATCAGCAGCCGCGAGGTCAAAATAACGCCGTCCGCCGCGGTCAAAGTCACGTCATACTCGCCCGGAGCCAGGCCGCGCCAGTCGAGCTCGCCGCTGAAAACCCCTTGGCGCACCGCCGCTGTTTGGGGCGGCAAACCGGGGAAAGCGATAGTGACTTCCGCCGGCAATTCATGGATCTCCTGCCGCGGCGCCAGATAACCCCAGAAGTGCGCCGTGTCCGCAGGCAAATAAGCGGCCCGGTCAAAATAGAGATAGGAATAATAACGCCGGGAAGGCGGCGTGTCTTCCGAGAGCGGAGCGCCGGCGGCCAGCGGGACCAGATCCGCCCAGGAGCGGCCGTCCGCCGCCCTGACCGTAAGCGGCGCGGTCTCCGCCGCCGCGCCCGTATCCAGCGCGGCCAGACCGTCCGCGCTCGTAACGGCGGTTAGCGCAGGCTCCTGCCCGGCCGGGCCGATCATGACTTCGGCGCCGGCGAGGGGCCGGCCGGACGCGGCGTCGTTTAACCAGAACTGCGTCTGCCCGTTCAGATTTTGCAGATAGACGGACAGCGCGGAAACACAAATGAGTTTTTGCCGCCTCAGCGCGCTTTCTTCGCCTTCTTCGCCGGAGACGGTCATGTCGAGCAGATAATAGCCGGGATCAGGGGTTTGCGCCGGCAGGAAGTAGAGAACGCCGGGAACGGCTGTTTCCTGCAAAACGCCGTCGATAAACATTTCCGGAACGGCGGTCTCCGGCAGCTCCGCCAAGACGTCGCTGTTTCTGCCGCACACCGGCGCGACTTGCTTAGCGTGAGTTAAAGCCAAAGTCAGATAAGTCTCGCTGTTTTCGACGCGATAAACGGCCGCGCTGACCTGGGCGCCGGTAAAATTGCCGCTCAGGGCGGTGAAGCGGATGGCCGCCGGATCGCCGGGCAGGAAAGACTCCGTAAAACCGCCGGCTACCTCCAGGAACCCCTCGGATGTGCTGCCTGAATGTTCCGTCCGGAAGGAAAAACTATGATCTTCCGCCAAAGTTTCGCCGGTCAGGCTCGGCAGGCCCGCGCGCACCGTCACGGTGTAAAGCGTGTCCGGCGCCAGCATGGTGCCCGGCAGGAAAACGGCGGTCAGGCCGTTCTGGCGCCAGCCGCCGGGGAGGGCCGGTTCGATTTCCGCCCAGGCCGTTATGTCTTCCGCGGGTCGGGAAAAAGATATTTCTATGTCCGCGGCCAGCGGCACATGATCCGCGTT
Source organism: Gracilibacteraceae bacterium (assembly GCA_031263945.1). Classification (GTDB taxonomy): domain Bacteria; phylum Bacillota; class Desulfitobacteriia; order Desulfitobacteriales; family Syntrophobotulaceae; genus JAIRRL01. The sequence goes on from JAISEW010000082.1 coordinate 2,071, forward strand.
CGCCGACGGGCGGACGGAATAGACGCCGAACCCTCCCGCCGTTTGGAAGGCCCAGGACTGAGGCGGGCCGTACCGCGCGGAAAAACGGTAAACCGTGTCCGGGTCCAGAGGCGCGTCCGGGCGCAGCAGGAGCGAGGAAGGAGTTTCCTCCCAATGATAGGCGAAAGCCGGCTCCAGGCGGAGGAGATCCTCCGCGGCCCGCGGTGAAACGACGCCGTCCTCGCCGGTAATCAAAAAAGCGCTGTCCGTTTGCAGCCCGGCGCCGCTTGTTTTCTCCGCCTCGATACGCAGCCGGGGCGCAGTCTCCATGTTCGCCGGATCAGATCCTCTCGACAGGAAAAATATGGAAATAACAAGAGCGGCTGCCGCCAAAACAGCGGCTAAAATAATCAAGGGTTTACGCGCGATCACAATTCACTCCCAAAAATTTACATCAAACGGGGCCGGATAGTCGCAAAAGCGACTTTTTTCATGTTTTTTTCCGGCAAGTATTGATTTTTTCATTAATCGTTGTTATATTAAAACATATTAAACAGGTTCCCTTGTTAACACGAGGATCATATGGTGAAAAGGTCTCGGTCGAAATCGAAAAAGCGCGGATTTGGAAATATCGGCGTTAAGTTGGTAGCAATCGCTATCATTTTTGGTTTGGCCTTTCTCACCTGCCGATGGCTGTACACGGCGCTGGAAAAACAAAGGGAGGCGGAAGGCCATTTGCAGGCGCTGCTGGCGGAAAAGGCGCAATTAGAGCGCATACAGATAGATTTGCAGGAAGAAAAAGAAAATCTGCTGACTTCTTCATACATCGAGGAACTGGCGCGGGAGCAACTGGGGCTGGTGCGCAAAGGGGAAATATTGGTGGCGCCGCGGGAAGGCGGCTGAAGGCCGGAATCGCGTATTTGTCATGTGTTTGTCATAATCGCGCCGTCTGCAGCGCCTGTTCCAGATCGTTCAGGCCGGCCGCCGTCAGATAAGGCCGCAGCAGGTCGCATAAATGCCGTACATAGTTTATTTCACTGAAAATCATGTCGTAAGTGGGCGTGTCGTTTTCATACCAGAGCGTGTGCTGAAAAACGATGCAGTAGGCGAGGGAATAGAATTGATTTCTGGTGATATGGGAGAGGAACAGACCTTTCCCGGTCAGAGCGGTAAACGAATGTAAATAGTAAGTGAACAGTTTTTCGCGAAAAAGCACCTGGTTGGCGCGGATCACGTCATAGGAACGGCCGAGTTCCAGCATATTTTTGAAATAATAGGGATATTCCCGTTGATTGCGATCTATCAGTTGAAATTTGTGTACGATATCGGCTATAGTCTGCGCGATGCTTTCCAGAAAGCCGTAAAACTCATCATAAATTCCGCGCTGCACTTCCATGATCAGCAATTCTTTGCGGTGAAAATGGTAATTCAGATTGCCGATACTGATGTGACAGGCCGCGGCTATATCCCGTAAAGATACGCAGGCGTAGCCGCGCTGATTGAACAGTTCTTTGGCCTTGGACTTGATGCGTTCACGCGTAGGGTTTTCATTTACAAACATGTAATATCCTCACAAGTATTGAATAATTTCAGAGATTACTATAGCATGAAAGACCCCTTTTTGTCAAACGGCGGTCAGGCCGTCAGACCAGGGAAGTGAACGGCGGGTTATTATATGACCTGCGACTCGATTTACAATTTTTGGTATAGTTTTTTGCTTGACAGACGCGGCCCCGCCGTGTAAAATTACTCATACGCCGCCGATCGGGCTTTTGCCGCGCGGGCAGGGGATTTTTTCGCGGCGGGATAACGATACATACGGGCGGCGAAGGATGAACTGCTTGATTAACTGGAGGCGGCATGGCTGAATCGATAAGTTCCTTTTTAGCGCAGTACGCCTCTCCTCCCGTGACCGTGTTTCTCATCTCCATGCTTCCGGTCTTGGAACTGCGCGGCGGGATGATCGCTGCGGCGCTTTTGGGTCTGCCATGGGAACAGGCGCTGCTCATATCCCTCTTGGGCAATATGCTGCCCGTGCCGTTCATCATCCTGTTTATCCGGCGGATCCTCGCTCTGCTCCGCCGGGGCGGGCCGCTCCGTTCTTTTGCTCTGTGGCTGGAAAACAAGGGGACTGCCGGCGGCGCCCGTTTACAGGAGCGTTATCCCCGCAGCCTGTGGCTGGGACTCCTTTTGTTTGTGGCCGTGCCGCTGCCGGGGACGGGGGCGTGGACCGGCGCCCTGATTGCCGCTCTCTTGGGTTTGCGGCCTTATAAAAGCGCTCTCGCGATTTGTCTGGGGGTCATGGGCGCCGCCGGCGTGATGTTGATCCTGACCTACGGACTGCCGGCGCTGGCGCGCTTGATTTAGGAACAGGAACCACGGGCGGATTGCCATCCGCCCCTACGGAAATCCGTTTCAAATATGATGCAGGGGTTAAAGGGCGTTTGATCAATTGATAAAAAGGGGGTAATCAGCCATGGTGAAAAAATGTATGGCTCTTTTGCTGGTTTTAACGCTCGCGCTGTGGCCGGCGCCGGTTTGGGCGGCCGAAGCGGGAACGGGGGCGGCTTCCGGCCGTCTGGCCGGCAATGACCGGATAGCGACGGCGCTCGCCATATGCGAGGCCGGCTGGGAAACCGCGCCGGTCGTTATTCTGGCGGCGGCGGATCAGGCCAATCTGGTCGATTCTCTGTCCGCGGCCGCGCTGGCCGGGCAGGAAAACGCGCCGATTTTGCTGACCTATAAAAACAGTCTCGCCCTTGGCGTCAAAGCCCGGATCCAGGCGCTCGGCGCGCGGACGGTCTATCTGGTCGGTGCCGTCAGCGACGCGGTGGCGGCGGAATTGCGGGACATCGAGGGTTTACAGGCGGAAAAACTGGCCGGCCCCGACCGCTGGGCGACGGAGAAAGCCGTCAACGCGAAGCTGACCGGCGCGCGCGGCACATTTGTCGTCGGCTATAACGCTATCCCCGACGCTTTGTCCGTCGCTTCCTACGCCGCCGCCCACCGTTTTCAGATCATTCTGGCCGACCGGGACGGCACGGCGGACGCGAGCAGACTGACAGGCACGGTCTATGTCGTGGGCGGCCCGGCGGTGGTGGAAGATATTGCCGGCGCGACCCGTTTAGGCGGCGCGGACCGTTACGCCACCAATGCCGCCGTCGTCGCGGCGTTGGATTTTCAGTTTGACCGGTCGTTTTTCGCCGGCGGCGCTTCGCCGGTCGACGCGCTGGCCGCTTCTTCATTGGCCGCCCGCACCGGTTCGGCGGTTTTTCTCACCCGGGGCGCGGAAGTTCCCGCCCTGAGCGACAGCGCGGTCAGGGAAAAAATCCCGGCGGGAATGGGCGTGATCGCGCTGGGCGGCGTCATGGATCCGGAAACGATCACAGCGCTCATCGCGGCGCCGGCGCCACCGGCTCAGCCAACTCAACCGCCCCCAACTCAGCCGGCGCAGCCGCAAACCACCACGGCCCTTCCGGAACAGCCGGCCGCGACCCAGCCGGAAGCCGCGCGGCCGGAGGAAACACCGGAAGCCTCCGGGACTCCGGCGCCGGAGGAATCTACTTATGCCGTCGCCAGAGAGGTTTTTGACCTGACCAACGCGGAACGCGCCCAAAACGGACTGCCGCCTTTCGCCTGGGACGACGTTTTATATGAGGCGGCGCAGATCCGCGCCGCGGAAGTCGACCAATTCTTTGACCATACACGCCCGGACGGCTCGTCCTGTTTCACCGCCCTTGACGAATTGGGTCTGGTTTACGCCTCGGCGGGCGAGAATATCGCGGCCGGTTATCGTGACGCCGCCGGCGTCGTAGCGGGCTGGATGGATTCGCCGGGACACAGGGCCAATATCCTGAAAGACTTTGGCTATTTGGCCGTAGGCGTGGTAAAAAAAGCGGACTATGGCTACGCCTTTGTCCAGCTGTTTTACTCAGCCAGATAAGGAGCTGATCATGAAAATACAGTTTCTCGGCCATTCCTGTTTCAGCATCGCTTCCGGCTCCTATACGCTGCTCATTGATCCTTTTCTCAGCGCCAGCCCCGTCGCCGCGGCGCGGGCGGAGGAAGTGAGCGCCACGCATCTTTTTGTCACCCACGGGCACCACGACCATCTGGGCGACGCTCTGGCTATCGCCGCCCGCTGCCGGCCGGTCGTGTACGCCACTGTGGAAACCGCGCGTCTCTTTCCGGACGATCTGACCGTTGAGCCGGGGCAGATCGGCGGTTTTGTCGCCGCCCCTTTCGGCGGGGTCAAATGGACGGCGGCGCTGCACGGCAGCGGCGTTCCCGGTTCGCTGGCCTGCGGCTATCTGCTCACGATAGAAGGCAAGAAAATCTATCATGCCGGCGACACCGGCCTTTCCACGGAAATGTCTCTGCTGGCGGAAGAAAATGTGGACGCGGCGCTCCTGCCGATCGGAGACCGCTATACGATGGGGCCGGCGGACGCTCTGCGCGCTCTCAAATTGATCCGTCCGCGTCTCGTCGTCCCCATGCATTACAACACCTGGCCGCTGATCCGGCAGGACGCGGTTCGGTTTGCCGAGGCCGCCGTCGCCGCAGGCACGAAAGCCGTCGTCTTGCAGCCGGGTGAGACGCTCGATTTGTAAAAAATGGAAAAACGCTTCGATGTAGCCGTCGTCGGCGGCGGGGCCGTGGGATGCGCCATAGCGCGGGAGTTATGCCGCTATGAACAGTCGGTCGTCCTTTTGGAAAAAGAAAGCGACGTGGCCAGAGGAACGAGCGGCCGGAACAGCGGCGTAGTCCACGCCGGTTTTAACAATCCGCCCGGCTCGCTGGCGGCGCGGCTCTGCGTCGAAGGCTGCGCCGGCTTTGCCGCTGTCTGCCGCGAGTTGGGCGTACCCTACCGGCGCACGGGCAAACTGGTGGCGGCGCTCGAGGCGGAAGACGCGCCGGCCCTGGAGCGTTTGCTCGCGCAGGGCCGGCAGGGCGGCGTGCCGGAGCTGGAGCTGTGGACGCCGCGGCAAACGCGGGCCCGCGAGCCCGGCATCACCTCCTGCGGCGCTCTGTGGTCCGGCTCCACGGGGATCACGAATCCGATCCTGTACACGGTCGCCCTGGCGGAAAACGCCCAGGCCAACGGGGCGGAGATCATCTTGGACTTTGCCGTGGACACCGTCGTCCGCGCGGGGGACGGGTTTGTTCTTCGGGCGGGCGAACGCGCCCTCGGCGCGGATTTTGTCATAAACGCTGCCGGACTGTACGCGGACCGGGTGGCGGCGCTGGCGGGGGATGAAAATTACCGGATCTACCCCTGCCGCGGCGAGTACCTCGTTTTAGACAAACAGGCGGCCGCCTTGCTGCGTACGCCGGTTTATCCCGTGCCCCGCCCGGGCGTCGGCGGGCTGGGCGTGCATTTGACGCCGACCGTGGACGGCAATATCCTGATCGGGCCGAGCGCCGAGTATATCGAGTCCCGCGCGGACACCGGCACGACGGCGGCGGTCATGGAGCGGTTATGGGCGGAAGCCCTGCGCCTCCTGCCGGCTCTGGCTCAAAGCCGGGTCGTCACGGCCTACGCCGGTCTGCGCAGTAAAACCGTTCCGGCGGGCGCTCAGAATTTCGGCGATTTTATCGCGGAACACAGCCGCGTGACGCCGAACCTGATCAATCTGGCGGGGATCGAATCTCCGGGGCTCACGGCGTCGGTCCCCCTGGCCCGCTTGGTATGCCGGCTGCTGAGGGAAAAAAAGCCGTTGAAACCCAAAGCGGATTTTCGCCCGGAGCGGCAAAGAGGGGAAGATTTTCGCTCGTCGCCGCCGGAGCGCCGCCGGGCCATGGCGGCCGCCGATCCGGCGGCGCGGGAAATCGTCTGCCGCTGCGAAACCGTAACGCGGCGGGAAATACTGACCGCGCTGGACAATCCGTTGGGCGTGCGGGATCTGGGCGGGATCAAGACCCGCTCCCGCGCCATGACCGGGCGCTGTCAGGGCGGCTACTGTCAGCAGCGTCTGGCGGTGATGCTGCGGGACGAATACGGGATCCGGCCGGCGGATATCCGGCTGCATGGGCGGGATGCCTGGCTTTTTACCGGTGATGTGAAATGAGGGCCGACATAGCGGTGATCGGCGGCGGCCCGGCGGGGCTGGCGGCGGCCGCCGCCGCCCGGGCCGCCGGAGCGGAGCGGGTGCTGGTCCTGGAACGGGAGCCGCTGGCCGGCGGTATATTGAATCAATGCATCCACGACGGGTTCGGACTCGTCCGTTTCGGGGAGCCGCTGACCGGGCCGGAATACGCCGGCCGCTTTCTGCGGGCGGCCGAGGAGCGGGGCGTGGATATCCTGACGCGGACCATGGTCCTCGAACTGACGGCGGAGCGGCGCCTGTGGACGCTGGGGCCGCGGGGGTACGAAGCGGCGGCGGCGGGCGCCGTCATTTTGGCTATGGGCTGCCGGGAGCGGACCAGAGGGGCGATCCAAATCCCCGGTGCCCGTCCGGCGGGGGTGTTTACCGCCGGAGTGGCCCAGTATTACCTGAACAGGCAGAATATGATGATCGGCCGCCGCGTACTCATCGTCGGTTCCGGCGACGTCGGCCTCATCATGGCGCGGCGTCTCACGCTGGAAGGGGCGCGGGTGCTGGCCGTGGTGGAAAAACTGCCTTATGCCGGCGGTCTGGCCCGCAACGTCGTCCAATGCCTGGAAGATTATGACATTCCGCTTTTCTTGCGCCATACCGTCACGCGGATCGAAGGAGAGCAGCGAGTGGAGCGCGTGACCGTCGCGCGCCTGGACGAAGCGGGCCGCGCGGTTCCCGGCGCGGAGCGCGTCTGGGCCTGCGATACCGTAGTGCTGTCCGTCGGACTCATCCCGGAAAACGAACTGGCGCTGCAAGCCGGAGCGGAGATCAGTCCCCTGACGGGGGGCGCGGTGGTGGGCGATGATCTGCAAACGAGCATCCCCGGCGTTTTCGCCTGCGGCAACGCGCTCCACGTCCATGATTTGGTAGATTACGTCTCGGAAGAAGCGGAAGAAGCGGCGCGAAACGCCGTCGCCTTTATCCGGGCCGGGAGGCCGGCGGCGGGACCGCTCATCCCGGTCCGACCCGCCGCCGGTGTGCGCTATGTCGTGCCTTTTTTCCTCCGGCCGGGAACGCGCCCGCTTATTTCCCTGCGGGTGGCTGAGCCGATGAGCCGGCGGCGGATCGAGGTCAGGGCGGGAGGGCGCGTGTTGGCGGCGCGGAAATTCCCGCGTCTCACTCCCGCGGAGATGGTGCGGCTGACGTTGCGGGAGGCGGCGCCGCCGGGAGCGGAAGCCGTGGAGGTGAGGATCATTGATGGTTGAAAGAGAAATGCGCTGCATAATCTGTCCCCTGGGCTGCGTGATGCGCCTGTTTTTTGACGGGGAGGGCTCCGCGCCGCTTTGGGCGGAAGGAGCGGAGTGCGCCAAAGGGCGGGAGTACGCGGAGCGGGAGCTGACCGATCCGCGCCGCACGCTGACCTCCACGGTCAAGGTGCGCGGCGGCTGTTTTCCCTTGGTCAGCGCGCGCAGTTCCGCCCCGCTGCCCAAACACATGCTGCTCCCCGCCGCCGCTTTGCTGCGCGGGGTATCCCTTCAGGCGCCGGTGGCGGCCGGGCAGGTGATCTTGCCGGATATCATGGGCACGGGGACGGCTCTGGTGGCGACCGGGACCGTGGAGCGCGCCCTTGGCCTGTAACCGTTTCAAAAAAAATCCACTGAATTTCCTGAAAAAAGGATTGTGCATATGGACGCTTTTTTGTATAATAAGAATCAGAGAAGAGGGCTTAGGCTGTGACTGTATATCAGGCAATCGTTCTGGGCGTGGTGCAGGGGATCGGAGAATTCCTGCCCGTCTCCAGTTCAGGGCATCTTGTTTTATTGCCGTGGCTTTTTCGCTGGGATACGCCCGGACTGGATTATGACGTGGCGCTGCACATGGGGACGCTCTTTGCCGTAGTGGTCTACTTTCGGCGCGACTGGTTCAGATTATTCCGAGCGGTGATCCGCCGCGGCGACGACGACAATCGCCGGCTGTTCTGGTTTTTGGCGGTCGCCTCTTTGCCGGCGGCGGCGGCGGGATTTTTCCTGCAGGACGTCATAGAGAACGCGTTGCGCTCGCCGATGATCGTCGCTTTCAATCTGATATTTTTCGGAGTTTTGTTATACGCGGCGGATCGCCGGCATCAGTGGCGCGAACTGGATAATATGACGCTTTCCGACGCGCTGCTCATAGGATGCGCTCAGGCCGCGGCGCTTATGCCGGGTGTTTCCCGGTCGGGCGTCACCATGACCGTCGCCCGCGGTTTATCTTTTTCCCGCGGGGAGGCCGCTCGCTTTTCTTTTCTTCTCTCCACCCCCGTCATCTTCGGCGCGGGACTGTTTCAACTGCGCGATCTCTCGCTTGACTCGCTGAACGCGCCGTTTTGGTCCGGTCTCGCTGTTTCGGCTTTCGTCGGTTTTCTGGCGATCGCGTTTTTATTACGCTTTTTACAGAGAGCCAGTTTCAAACTTTTTGTGGGATACCGGATAGCGCTGGGGATCGTCATCGCGGTTTTATATTTCAGCCAGTGAAGCTTTTCCTGGCGGTAGGCGGTGAAGGCATATGAAAAATATTTTCGCCAGACATCTCACGGAAATGAAAAGCAAGGTCATCGCCATGGGCGCAATGGTGGGGAAATCGATCGACGACGCGGTGATCAGTTTGCGGGAGCGGGATTTGGAGCTGGCGCGGGCGATCATGGCCAACGACGACGCCGTCGACGCGCTGGAAAAGGAGATCGAGCAGCTCTGCACCCATTTGATCGCCACGTGCCAGCCTTTTGCCGCGGATCTGCGTCATATCATCGCCGGATACAAGATCATCACCGCCCTTGAGCGAATGGGTGATCTGGCGGTCGATATGGCGCAGGTGTCTCTGCGTATCGGGCCGGAAAAACTGATCAAACCGCTGATCGACATACCGGCGATGGCCCGGGAGGTGCAGCTGGGGATCAAGGAGGTCATTGCCGCCTATACCGGCGAAAATCTGGAGGGGGCCCGCCGGATAGCGGAAATCGACGACAAAGTGGATATGTATTATGGGAGGATCGTGACGGAGCTGTGCCAGCTGATGGAGCAAAAACCGGCGCTGGTGCCGCAGGGGGTGCAGCTTGTGCTGGTGGCCCGTTTTCTGGAGCGCATCGGCGACTACGCGACAAATATCGGGGAAGAAATCATATACATGTCACTCGGGGTCAGGGAGAGCCTGAACGAGTGAGTTTTTAGAGATGTTTCTCTTGTTCGAGGCGGGTGAATTATATGAACTGGCAGCAAATCTGCAATGAAAACGAGGAGTTTTTTCTAAGCGGCAATTGGACGGAATGCGGGGAAAAAGACCGCAAAGCCTTAAAACTCCCGTCAGGGCTTCGCTTTCTCAGCGCGGGCGGCCCGGATCTGAAAATGGGAGCCGTGGTGGCGGAAGGCAAGGCGCGGGAGGACGGTATTCTGACCGGCGGTCTGCTGTGGGCCGACGGGATCGGCGGCGGTGTTCCCGTGCGCTTGTTTTTCGTGGCGCCTTCTTTTTCGCGCGAGTTTTTAAGCAGTCTGGGGCAGATCGGCGGACGTCTCTCGCCGGAGGCGGTGATGTGGCGGGAAAAACTTT
>JAISEW010000092.1 GCA_031263945.1 Gracilibacteraceae bacterium
TATTGCCATCACCTTTGTTTTGTATTATAATTGACGCGAACGCGCCGGGCAAACCGGCGCGGGAAAGAGGGACCCTGTATGCGCGTCGCCATAGTCGGCGCCGGAAAACTCGGTTTTTACCTGGCGGAATGTCTGGTAGCCGAGGAACACGACGTCGTAGTCATAGAAAAAAACGAGGAACGCCGCAAGATCGTGGCGGAAAAACTGGATGTGCTGACGCTGCCGGGCAACGGCGCCGGACCCCGGGTGCTGATGAATCCCGACGTCCGCTCGGCCGACCTGATGGTGGCCGTGACGGACAGCGACGAGGTGAATATGATCGTCTGTATGGCGGCCAAACAGTTTGGCATCCCGCAGACGGTCTCCCGCATCCGTAATTTGGAATATATCGACCGCCAGATGGAGGGCGAGTTTCACCGCGCGCTCGGCATAGACCTGATCATCAGCCCGGAATACGCGACGGCGGTGGAGATCAGCCGGGTGCTCATGATCCCCGGCGCGCTGGAGGTGGGAGAATTCGCCGGCGGCAAGGTCCGGCTGCAGGAAATGCGCATCCGCTCCAAATCGCCGCTCACCGACACGCCGCTGCACTCGCTGGTTTTGCCGCCGCATATCCTGGTGGCCGGGATTTTTCGCGCCGGAGAAATGATCATCCCGCACGGGAACGACGTACTCCTGCCGCATGACCACGCTTTTTTCATCGGCGCCCCGGAAGCGCTGGCCCAATTGGAAACCGGCGGCAAGGACGCGCGCGCCGCCCGCAACGTGCTCATCGTCGGCGCCGGGCGCATCGGCTTCCATCTGGCGCTCATGCTGGAAGAACGCGGTCTGTACGTCAAAGTGATGGACAAGCAAATCGAGCGCTGCCGCGCGCTGTCTCAGGAGCTGAAGCGCGGGCGGGTGCTGTGCGGCGACGGGACCGATCTGGAGTTTCTCCAGGAAGAAGGGGTTTCGGAGGCCGACACGGTCGTCAGCGTGACGGAGGACGACAAACTGAATTTGCTGGTGGCGCTCCTGGCGAAGGAATACGGCGGCAAAAAAACCATTGCCCGCGTGAACCGCACGGAATATATGCCCCTGATGGAAAAACTCGGCGTGGACATCGTTGTTTCCCCGCGGCTCATCACGGCCGGCGTCATCCTGAGCCAGGCGCGGCGGGGGCATTTTCTCTCCGTCTCTCTCGTGGAGGGGGCGAGGGCTCAGGCGATGGAAGTGCTGGTTTCCCCGGAAACAACGATCACGGGCAAGAAGCTCAAAGACGCCAAATTGCCCAAGAACTGCCTCGTCGGCGCCGTCGTCCATGAGGGGGACGCTTTTGTGCCTGACGGGGACACCGTGCTGAACATGGGAGATCAGGCCATTATTTTCGCTCTGCCTGACACCATCGGCGCCGTGGAAAAGATTTTTTAGGTATTCGGCGTGGATTTTGCCGCGGTCCGCTATTTAACAGGCAAATTATTTCTCGCTTATGCCGGCACGATGCTCATCCCGTTCGCCGCCGCCCTCATCCTCGGCGAACCGGCTTTCGCCTTCGCGGCCGCGGCGCTTTTTACCTGCGCGCTCGGCGGCGTCTGCACGTTCACGGGGAAAGCGGACGGCCGCTGGAGTATGCGCGAGAGTTTTGCCGTGGTCATCTTCACCTGGCTCATCGCCGGGTTTCTCGCCGGCCTGCCGTTTTGGCTGGGCGGGACCGCCTCTTTTATCAACGCCATGTTCGAAGGCGTGTCCGGTCTCACCTGCACGGGGGCCACGATTTTTCCCTCCGTGGAATCCTTGCCGCGCAGTGTTTTGCTGTGGCGGAGCCTGACGCATTATCTGGGCGGATTGGGAATTATTGTATTTTTTGTGCTATTTATGCCAAAAACCGGCCCTGCGGCTAACCTGTTCCGCGCCGAGGCGAGCGGGCCGGAAAAAACCAAAGCCATGCCTCGTTTTAAAGACGCGGCCCTGATCATCTGGTGGATCTATCTCGCCTTCACGCTGGCGGAGATCCTCCTGCTGAAACTCGCCGGCCTGCCGCTGTTTGACGCGGTGAATCACGCTATGTCCAATATCGCGACCGGCGGGTTCCAGGTGCGCGACGGAGGCGTGCGGGCCTACGGATCGGCGGCGGCGGAGGCGATCACGGTGCTGTTCATGATCATGGGCGGCGTCAATTTCAGCCTGTATGTCCATTTGCTGCGCAAAGGCGTCCGCGAGGCCGCCCGCAGCACGGAACTCAGGCTCTACCTCGCCTTGATGGCGGGGGGCTGGTTTTTTGTCACGCTCAGCCTCGTCGGCGCGGGCGGGAGGACGGCGGGCGCCGCTTTGCCGGAAGCGGTTTTTCAGGTGACGGCCATGATGACGACGACGGGGTTCGCCGTGACGGATTACGCCGCCTGGCCGCCTTTTGCCGTCATGACGGCGATCATACTCATGTTCATCGGCGGCTGCGCCGGTTCCACGGCCGGCGGGCTCAAAGTGGCGCGGCTGGCGATTTTGGCCCGCATGAGCCAAGCGCATCTGAAGCAGATGGTCCAGCCGCAGCTGGTCGCCGAAGTGCGGATGGACGGGCAGCCGGCGCCGGAATCCGTGCAGCGCGGCGTTTTTCTCTTTTTTACGATATATATCGGCGTTTTTGCCCTCGCGGCCTGGCTGCTCGCCGCCACGGGCCTGCCGCCTTTGGAAGCCGCGGGCGCCGTGCTGGCCTCGCTGGGCAATGTGGGGATGGGTCTCGGCTTTGTCGGCGCCGCCGGGCATTTCGCCGCCGTCGGGCCTTTGAGCAAACTGGTTATGACGCTGTGCATGCTGCTCGGGCGGCTGGAAGTCATGACGCTGCTGGTTTTGATCCAGCCCGGATTCTGGCGCGGCCGCCGCAATTGGTGAGGGTTTTACTTGCCGAGAGCGAAAACCTCATTCCGAGTCTTCTATAGCAACCGAGGAATGTCCCTTTTTGCATAGATAACACGATATACTTTTGCCTCGTGCATATCTTCATCCACGATGTAGAATAACGCGTGCCCCTCCAAGAGCATACGACGATACTTAGGGTTCGCATGATATACCGGCCAAGCAAGCGGATTGTCTTTGAGTGCATCCAACTTGCGTTCTATTTCTTGGAAAATACGTTTTGCTTTACTTGGGTATGATGCCAGAGCATCAGCTAAACTCGCGATGTCTCGGTTGGCTTGCGGTAAAAGTAAAACTTTATACCTCATAGCCGAACCGTTCTCTGATCGGGGCAAAAACTTCGTCCTGCGTTAGCCACTTGATGTTCGGGTCGGCGGCTTCCTTCTCGGCTTCGGCCAGTTTAGCAAGGATGATTTGGTCGGAGATGTATTCTTCCGTTACCATGGCGAACGGAATTCTTCGTTCGCGCACCAGGGCTTTAAGACTTGACGCGATGTAGGTCGTCATGTTGAGGCCCATCTCATCAAGCATTTTTTCGGCCCGTTCTTTTGTTAAGCCATCCACGCGAATGGTTATTGCTTTGTCCGCCAGTGTTTTATTCGCCAACATCATCAACTCCTTTCTCATATGGTGTATGCTATTATACAGCAAATAGCTCATTATTGCAATGTGCTTTTATCGCAGAATTCATTTCCGCCGACTCCTTAATTGCTCTCCGTAATTGCCGAAATAATATATGATTGCCGGAATAGCAGTATTCTTGGGAATCGTCGTTACAGTTAATAGGCGGGCAAGCCATCCCCTACGTCATTCCGGCTTCATGCCGGAATCCATCTCCTGCCCCGTAGGGGTTCAAAATTTTGAACCCCCTAC
>JAISEW010000104.1 GCA_031263945.1 Gracilibacteraceae bacterium
CGAGCTGGAGACGACTTTGGTCCAGCGCGGCAAAGAAGAACTGTACCGGGAGGTTGACAAGATCTCCCGGTTAGCCAATATATTCACCATCAGGCAAAAAGAACCGCTGGGCCTTGGACACGCGGTGCTTTGCGCCAGGACTTTTGCCGGCAACGAACCTTTCGCCCTCATGCTGGGGGATAATTTCGTCTTGGGCGAACGCCCCTGTCTGGCCCAATTGGCGGAGATATTCGCGGAAACCGGGCGGACGGTGATCGGCCTGATGGAAGTGGCGGAAAGCGAGGTTTCCCGCTACGGCATCGTGCGGACGCGCGAGGCGGCGGCGGCCGGCAAGGTGATGATCGAGGCCTTGGTGGAAAAACCGCTGCCGGCGGAAGCCCCTTCCCGGCTGGCGATCATGGGCCGCTACATTTTGACCCCGGAAATTTTTACCGTATTGGAAACACTGCCGCCGGATCAGGGCGGCGAGATCCAGCTTACGGACGGCATCAGCCGTTTGCGCCGGACACAGCCAGTTTACGGCTGCGTCATCGAGGGTGAGAATTTTGACGTCGGCGACCGTATGGGTTTCATCCGCGCCAATGTGGAAATGGCCTTGCGGCGCCCGGATTTACGCGGAGAGATGCTGGAATATTTGACCGAGCTGGGAGCAAGGATCAGACTCCTATGAAACCGGGAAATCAAAATAGCTGTCGGGGTACGGTTCGTTTTTCAATACATAATGCCACCATTCGCAGTCATACGGCTTAAATCCGCTGTTTTCCATGATGGACCGCAAAATCCGGCGGTTGCGTGTTTCCGCGCCTGAAATTCCTTTTGCCGCGTGATGAGAGCGTTCATCCATTAAGTCGAAATCGCCTCCCATGGAAATAAGCGCGCCTGTATCCAAGCGGTAAAGCGTCAGGTCGATCGCGCTCCCGCGGCTGTGGCTGGACTTCGCCGCCACATATCCTTTTGTGATCATCGCCGCCCGGTCGACGCGCGGATAGTATCTTTTCTTGACGCGGCCGTCCTCCGGCTGCTCCGACCAGCGCAGAAAACAGTTTACCGCGCGCTGCGGCCGGTATCCGTCCCAGAGCAGGAGCCCGTACCCCTGAGCGAAGGCCGACTCCCGCGCCCGCGAAAGCGCGGCGGCCAGCTCGATGCTTCCCGCGACGCGGTTTACTTCATACCCTTCCACCGGCCGGCCGGTGAAATTGTCCCATGTGGCGTATTTTGCGTCCCAGCGCACACCGACGAGTATTTCATCCAGAAAAACAAAACCTTTTTCCATGTCTTCACCCTCCTGCCGCCAAGGCGATCAAACGGTCAATGATCTCGGAAAGCGTTATTCCGGCGGCGGCCATCATGCGGGGATACCGGCTGTATGAGGTGAATCCCGGCAGCGTATTGACTTCATTGAATATAACGCGCCCGTCCTCTCGCAAAAACATATCCACCCGGGCCAGCCCCCCGCAGCCGAGCGCCTGATAAGCCGATTTTGCGGTTTCCTGTATTTGCGCCCGTTTCTCCGGCGGCAAGTCCGCGGGAACGGTGATGACCGAGTTTTCGGAGCCTGTTTCCGGGCTGCTCTCCTGGTGGATACGGAAAAATCCATGCGTCAGCGTTATTTGATCCACTTCGCCGACCGTCAGCTCAGAGCCGTTTCCCAGTATGGCGCACCCGACCTCGCAGCCGGAAACAGCTTGCTCGATGATGATTTTACTGTCATACCGCCCTGCCAGTTCGACGGCGGGGGCCAGTTCGTCCTCCCGGTTTACTCTTGTGACGCCGAAGGACGAGCCGGAACGCGCCGGTTTAACAAAAACAGGGTATGGGATACCCGCGCCCGGCGTATCGCCGCGCCGCAAAATCCAAAATTCGGGGACGGTCAGGCCGGCGTCTTTTACGATCAGGTAAGCGAGGGATTTGTCCATACAGACCGCGGAGCTTTGAATGTCACAGCCTACGCGGGGAATGCCGGACAATTCCAACAGGCCCTGGATCGCCCCGTCCTCGCCTGTTTTGCCGTGTAAAACGGGAAAGACCGCGTCGACGCGGAGAGACTGCCATTCACCGTTCCGGCGCAAAAGCAGTCCGCGCGTTTTTTTATCCGGGGAGATCACCGCCGGACAGCAATTGCCATTTTCCCAGTCCGGGCGGGGTTTTTCACATGTCAGCCAAACGCCGGAACGCGTGATCCCAATGTATATCGGCTCGTATTTCTCCGGGTCGATATGCCCGGCGATCTCCCGCGCCGATTTTATCGATATGTTGTGTTCCTCCGAGCAGCCTCCAAACAGAACGGCGATCTTTAATTTTGATCTACTCACAATTTTCTCTCCTTTTTTGGAAAATAATAGCAAAAACAGCTTGTTTTACGATATTAAGTCTACCGGAAAAAAGCAAGCTGTTTTTTAATATTCACTTATCGATTTATTAAGAAAAAGCGGAGAAACGCCTCATTTTTTATTCTTCTTGGGGTTCGCGCGGAAGCTCCACTGTAAACGACGTTTGCTCGCCGTCGCTGTCCGCGTAAACGCGCCCGCCGTGTAAAACGACTATTTCCTTCGCGACCGCCAGCCCAAGCCCCGCGCCGCCGGCATCGGCGGAACGGGCGGAATCCAACCGGTAAAATTTGTTAAAAATAGACGCCAGTTTATCTTCAGGAATTCCGCCGGCGTTGGTGAAAACGACGGATACCATATCGGTCAGGGCAGCCGCCGTTATGTCGATAACGCTGTTATCCGGGCTGTAGGCCACGGCGTTTTTCAGGATATTGTTAAAGACCCGCGCCAGTTTATCGGGGTCGCCGTATACGGTCAAATCCTCGGAAGCGTGAATGACAGCTTGTTTCCCATTCGCGGCCAGCAACGGGTAAAATTCCTCCGTCATTTGCGCCAGCATATAGTATAAGTCTATCTTTTCCTTCGTCAGCGCGATCGTTTGAAGGTTATAGCGCGTGATCTCAAAAAACTCGTCGATGAGCGCTTCCAGCCGATAGGCCTTGTCCAGCGTGATACGCGCGTACTTGGCCTTTTGCTCCGCCGGCATATCAGGCGCTTCGTCCAGCAGGCTCAAATAGCCGATGACAGAGGTGAGCGGCGTTTTAACGTCATGCGCCAGATACATGACCAAATCATTTTTTCGCTGCTCGGCCAGCTTCGCCTCCTGCTCGCGTTTTTCCAGCGTCTGTTTCAGCGCGTTCAGCTTTTGTTCCATAAAAGCCATCTCCGGGGAAAGTTCAATTTGCGTGTCCTCGCCTTGAATAAGCGAGTCTATACCGGCGTTTACCTCATCAAAATATCTCATAAAGCGAGAAAATATAACGCGGCATAAAAAGAAGAAGCAAAAAGCGACCGCGGCGTATAAAATTATGTCCATATTATTCCGCACAACGTACTGATATATCGTCATGGCGTCCCGGTAGCTGAAATGAAAGCTTTTTTCCAGGAAATCAACGATCCGGTCCCCGACGCCTCCCCGGAAAAATTGGCGCAGCAGCGCGACAAACAAGGCGGCCGCTATTATCGCGATCAGGACATACGCGTAAAGTTTGCGTTTTATTTTGGAATAATCAGCTTTTCTGCTTGCTGTTTTAGTTTTCAATTTTATAGCCGATCCCCCATACCGTTTTGATGTATTTCGGTTTGTCGGCGGCGTCATTCATCTTTTCCCGCAAATGCCGAATATGCACGGTGATGGTATTATTGCTTTTGCTGAAATACTCGTCGCCCCATATTTCGTGAAAGAGCCGCTCCGAGCTGACGACATTGCCTTTATTCTCACAGAGTATGCGCAGGATAGAAAATTCGGTGGGAGTAAGCGTGAGCGGTTTTTCGTTCAGCAATACTTCGCGCGCGTTCGTATTGACGACGAGACCGGCGTGAGCGATGATCCCGGACTCCCCTTTTTCACTCGCGCCGCTGTATTTCTTGTAACGGCGCAGCTGGGCCTTGACCCGCGCCACCAGTTCCAGCGGGCGAAACGGCTTGGTGAGGTAATCGTCCGCGCCGAGCGTCAACCCCGTGATCTTGTCCGTTTCCGCGCTCTTCGCGGTCAGCATGATAATCGGGTACGTGTGCTTCTCGCGTATTTTCTGGCAAATCGAAAGGCCGTCGATGCCGGGCAGCATA
>JAISEW010000225.1 GCA_031263945.1 Gracilibacteraceae bacterium
CTTTCCGTGCGCGAATTGAGCGTCGCGGATCTGGACACGAGTACTTTTGTCAATACGCGGCTGAAATATACGCACGGTTTTGGTGCCGCCGCTTCTTTCGCCAACGAGGTCACCTCCCAGGGCCTGCCCTCCTTTGCCATAAACAATATCCCGCCGCAGAGCGAATTCCCGGAACTGGCGCTGCCGGAACCGCGCGTTTATTTTGGTGAGTTGACTGACCATTGGGTGATAGCCAACAGCAAATACATGGAATTCGATTACCCCCGGGAAAACGATAACGCCGAAAATATGTACGCCGGCGCCACCGGCATCCCTTTCACCTTTTTCAATAAGCTGATGCTTTCCTTTAATCAGGCGACTCTGCGCTTTTTCCTGTCAGGCGACGTGACCACGGAAAGCAAAATGCTGATGCATCGCAATATCATGGAGCGGGTGCGCAAACTGACACCTTTCCTCTGGTTTGATCCCGACGCCTACGCGGTCGTCGACGAGGGCCGCATAAAATGGATCATAGACGGCTACACGACCGCGGCCACCATCCCTTACGCGGTACAGTACGGAGCCAACGGCTTCAACTATATCCGCAATTCCGTCAAGGCCGTCGTGGACGCTTATCACGGCACGGTCGATTATTATGTCGTCGATCCGGAAGATCCGCTCTTGAACACTTACAGTAAAATATTTCCAAATGTTTTTCATCCCCTGACGGAGCTTTCCGACTCGCTGCGCACGCATTTGCGCTATCCGGAGACCATGTTCCGCATCCAGACGGATATGCTCAATACTTTTCATATGACGAACCCGACGGTGCTGTATAATAAAGAAGATATGTGGGAAGTCGCCAAGGAGGTTTACCTTTCCGCGCCGATCAACGTTGACCCGTATTATGTCATCATGAAACTGCCGGAGGAGACGGAAGAAGAATTTGTGCTGATCCAGCCTTTTACGCCCGCTTCCAGCGAGACAAACGCGCGCAATAATATGATCGCCTGGCTGGCCGCCCGGATGGACGGGGATAACTACGGCGAGATTTTGCTGTATAAACTGCCCAAGAATATTGAGACCTACGGGCCATTGCAGATAGAATCGCGCATCGATCAGGATCCGATCATTTCGCCCCAGCTGACGCTATGGAATCAGCAGGGTTCGCAGGTCATCCGCGGCAATTTGCTCGCGCTGCCCATCGCGGGGAGTTTCCTCTTTATAGAACCAGTGTATCTGCAGTCGACTTCTTCGGGAAGTATCCCGGAGATGCGGCGGGTGATCGCCGCGTACAAAGATGAAGTGGTAATGACGGATACTGTGGACGAAGCCTTGGCCGCCCTGTTCGGCCTGGCGGAACCGGTGGGCGGTGAAAGTTCCGAGACGGGAGAAACCGGCGCGGACGGCGGCTCGGCGGCAGGCGGTGAAAGCGGCGCGGGCGGCGGCGCGGCTGGTGGCGGCGAAGCGATCGTCAGCCCGGAGGAGTTGCAGGCGAAAATAGACGAAATACGGACTTTGCTGGACGAAATGGAGACGGAGTTACAGAAGCTTTCCACTCCCGGAGAAGCCGGAGCCTGAAACCATGTCGCAAGTGAACTGGACTGACATAAGCGTCCGTCTTTTGACCATAGCCTATATAGTAAATCTGTTATTCACGATCATGATCGTGTTTCTTGAGCGCAAAAAACCGACCTCGACGCTGGTTTGGCTGCTTACGCTTTTTGTTCTGCCGGGTCTGGGCGCGGTCATGTATTTCTTTCTGGCCCAAAATATCCTGCGGCGCAAATCCTTCGCCTTTGCAGCCAGGGATGATGATTACCGGCAGCGGAATTCGGATCTGCTGCAATCGATCCGCCGTTTGCAGACCGGCGGCAAGATCTTTCGCGATTCCCGCTTGGAGCCTTATCGCGATATAATTCAGTTCCTGCAGGTGCAGAGCCGCGCGCTTTATACGGCGGACAATGAATTGCGCGTTTTTACGGACGGGCGGGAAAAATTCAACGATTTATTCGGGCAGATCCGGGCGGCGCGCGACCATATCCATGTTCTTTACTATATCTTAAAAAAAGACGAACTGGGCCGCGGTCTGCTAGATTTGCTGATCACAAAAGCGCGGGAAGGCGTGGAGGTGCGTCTGCTCGTCGACGCCATCGGCAACGCGATGTCCGGCCGCGAACTCAGGCGCTTGACGCGGGCCGGCGGGCATGTGGCGCGATTTTTCCCCTCGTTCTTCACTTTCATCAACCTGAAACTCAATTACCGCAACCACCGCAAAATCGTGGTCGTCGACGGTCAAACCGGCTATGTGGGCGGCTTTAACGTCGGCAACGAATACCTCGGTCTGAAAAAAAGCATGGGCTATTGGCGGGACACTCATTTGCGCGTGCGGGGCGGCGCGGTTCACGATCTGCAGACCCGTTTTTTCCAGGACTGGCTGCTGGCGGCCCGCGAAAAACTGCCGGTCACGGATCGTTACTACCCCGCTCCCCAGACGGCGAACAGCGCCGCCGGCGTCCAGATCGTTTCCTGCGGCCCGGATTGTGAGCATGAGGATATAAAACTAGGTTTTGTCAAGATGATCCACGCCGCCAAAAAATCCATTTATATCCAAACCCCCTATTTTATTCCAGATGAGAGTATCAGCGAATCACTGGCCATAGCTGCGCTCTCCGGCATAGACGTTAATCTGATGATCCCCTGCAAACCGGATCACCCGTTCGTTTATTGGGCCACCTGTTCCTTCGTCGGCGATCTGTTGCAATCAGGCGTAAAGGCGTATATCTACAAGGGCGGCTTCCTTCATTCCAAGACGATTGTCGTGGACGACCGCATCGCATCCGTCGGCACGGCGAATTTCGATATCCGCAGTTTCCGCCTCAACTACGAGGTGAACGCGTTCATCTATGACGTGCCCACGGCCAAAATCCTGCAAACGGCTTTCATGAAAGATATCGCCGCCAGTGAGGAACTCACTTTGGAAAACTATCGACGCCGCTCTCCTTTTATCAAGTTCAAAGAATCCATCAGCCGCTTACTGGCGCCGATTTTATAAGTACTTACGTCTCGCGGTCGTCCATCAAAGCGTCTATTTCCGCGCGCAGCTCGTCCTGGCCCGTACCGTCCAGAGCGGAAAACGGCAAGATCAGTTTATGATCCTCAATAGAGAGGGTTTGGGCCAGCAGCCGCAATTGGCGCGTTCTGGCTCCGCGGGCGATCTTATCCGCTTTTGTGGCGATGACCAGCACCGGAATACCCTGGTCCCGCAGCATGGTCAGCATGGTCAAATCGCCGTCCGTCGGCTTGTGGCGGATGTCAAGCAGCTGCACCGCGCCGCGCAGATTTTCCCGCTTGGAAAAATAAAGCGCCATCATTTTTCCCCATTCCGCCTGAGTCGCGCGGGAAACTTTGGCGAACCCATAACCGGGCAAGTCCACCAGATACCATTCCCCGTTGACGGCGAAAAAATTGATGAGCCGCGTTTTGCCCGGCGCTTTGCCGGTTTTTGCCAAGCCTTTCCGTTGCAGGAGCTTGTTGATAAGAGTCGATTTCCCCGCGTTTGACCGCCCACATATGGCGACTTCCGGCAGAATCGGAGGGGGATACTGTTGAGGGCGCGTGGCGGACGTCAAAAATTCCGCCTGACGTATTATCATGCCGGTCTCACAAAACCGGCCCGTGTTCAAACGGCGCTTCCGCCGCCGCCGGGTCAAAAGAAGCGAAATCCCCCAGCCAGGGCGCCGCCGTCAGGGAAATTTCCGGCAAGAGCGCCGCCGCCAGCACATCGTCCACATGCGCCGCCCAGATGAATTCCATCTCCTGCTGTATTTCCGCCGGAATTTCTTCCAGATCTTTCTCATTTTCCTGCGGGAGCAGCACCGTTTTTATTCCCGCCCGCCGCGCCGCCAGCACTTTTTCCTTCACGCCGCCTATTGGCAGCACCTTGCCCCGGAGAGTTATTTCTCCTGTCATGGCCAGATCCGAACGCACGGCGCGCCGCGCTAAGGCGGAAGCCATCGCCGTCGTCATGGTGACGCCCGCTGAGGGGCCGTCTTTGGGCGTAGCGCCTTCCGGCACATGGATGTGTAAATCAACATGTTCGTAAAAATCAGGCTCTATGCCGAGGGCGGCCGCGTGCGCGCGTACATAAGTCCATCCAGCCTGGGCGGACTCCCGCATCACTTCACCCAGTTTGCCGGTCAATACGAGTTTACCCTCTCCTTTCAGAGGGGTCACCTCAATAAAAAGCACCTCGCCGCCGGTTTGCGTGTAGGCCAGCCCGGCGGCCACTCCGACTTCCGGAGCGGAAGCCGCTTGGTCATGGCGATAACGCGGCGCCCCCAGTATTTCCCGCGCCGCTCCCGCGTCAACGACCGGGATAAAGCGTTCTTTGCGCAACACCTTGACGGCAAGCTTCCGCAGTATATGGGCCAGTTCCCGTTCCAGCCCCCGCACCCCCGCTTCCCGCGTATATTCCCGGATAACGGTCAAAAAGGCTTCCGTCTCAAAACGTATTTTTCGCCGGCTGAGACCGTGTTCTTTCAGCTGCTTGGGGAGGAGATGCCGGGCGGCGATTTCTGTTTTTTCATTTTCCGTATAGCCGCCGAGCCTGATAAGTTCCATCCGGTCAAGCAGCGGCGCGGGAATAGTGTCCGCCATGTTGGCCGTGGTAATAAAAATAACCTGAGATAAATCGAACGGCACTTCGAGGTAGTGATCCGTAAAAGCGGCGTTCTGCTCCGGATCCAGCGCCTCAAGCAGGGCGGCGGCCGGATCGCCGCGAAAATCCACTTGCATTTTATCTATTTCATCGAGGAGAAATACGGGGTTACGAACGCCGGCCCGGCGGATCCCCTGAATGACGCGGCCCGGCAGCGCCCCGATATATGTGCGGCGATGCCCGCGTATTTCCGCTTCGTCTCTGATTCCGCCGAGGGACACGCGGACAAATTCCCGGCCCAACGCCCTTGCCACGGACTTAGCCAAAGAGGTTTTGCCTGTGCCCGGCGGGCCGACCAGGCAAATTATCGGACTGCGGCCGACCGGCGCCAGCCGCCGTACAGCCAAAAACTCAATCATTCTTTCTTTGATCTTGGTCAGGCCGTAATGGTCTTCATCCAGGATTCGAGCGCAGCGCCCTATGTCCTTGCGATCGCTTGTGATTTTTTGCCATGGCATGGACAGGAGCCAATCGACATAGGTGCGGGAAACCGTGCCTTCCGCTGAAGCGGGGGGCATTTTTTCCAGCCGCTCCACTTCTTTGAGCGCTTGTTCCTCTGCCTGCGGGGAAAGCCGCGCTTCCTTGATCCTGGCGCGGTATTCTTCCGCTTCCGATTGGCGTTCGTCTTTTTCCCCGAGTTCTTTTTGAATGGATTTTATCTGTTCGCGCAAGTAATACTCTTTTTGCGTTTTTTCCATCTGCCGGCGCACACGCAGACCTATACGCCGGTCTACCTCGATCACTTCCATCTCGCGCATTATGAGTTCAGTCACATGTTCTAAACGGGCGGCGATATCCGAAGCCGCCAGAACGCGCTGTTTTTCCTCGGTTTTCAAATCAAGATGCGCGGCGATCAAATCCGCCATGCGGCCCGGATCCTTCGCGCCGGCCACGGCGGCGATCTGTTCCTGCGAAATTTTCTTGCTTTGCCGCCCCAATTCCTCAAATTTGCCCCGAGCGCTGCGCGCGAGCGTTTCCAGCTCCTCGAGCCGGGTACGCTCGTCCGGCAAAGGCGTGACGACGGCGGAAAAATAAGTTTTATCCGCCGTCACCCGCGGCGCATTGGCGCGGTAAAGACCTTCGACAAGGATGCGCACGGCGCCGCCCGGCAGATACAATGTCTGCTTTATCTCCGCTACCGTGCCTACGTCATACAGATCCTCGGTTCGCGGATCTTCCTCAGTCCTGTTGCTTTGTGTCAGCAGCAGCACTTTTTTCTCAGACGCCAGCGTCGCTTCAATCGCCATGACGGATTTTTCCCGGCCGACATCAAGGTGTATGCGCATATGGGGAAAAACGACCACTCCCCGTAAAGGCAACACCGCGAGGATCATTTCCGGCATAGTTAACTCCTTCATTTCACAGGATCGCTTTCAGCGCCAGCGGCGTGAGCCATATTTCCGCTATTGCCGCGATAATGAGCAATGGTAAAATGAACAGTAAAAAAGTTTTCGCCGCGAACAAGGCTGTTTGGCGCGGTCCCCACCGGTTTTTTTCTTCTCCCTCGCCCTCGGCCGGTTTCGATTTGCCCAGCAGCGCCCCTGTCAGGCGCGCGCAGCAAAAAGAACCCAAACTGGCGGCGATAAAGAGCGCCGGCAACTCAAATATTCCATGCGGCAGCAGCCCGGCCGCGGCGAACAAAACCCGGCTGCCCGCCGGCAGAGAAGCGGCGGCTATGACGATGACGACGCCGACCGCGAAGCCGTTCATGGCGATGATAAAATGCGGCAGGAAAAGAAACGGGATGAGACCGAAAACCAACAACAGAAAACAAACCGTGAGATTGTTGCTGAAAATTATCCAAGCCTGCATTGGTGCTTCGGCCTCCAAAAGGCCTTTGGCGGCAAAATTCTGCGCGATCAGTTCGGTGATATCTTTGGTCGAATCCGGATGGGCGGCGGCAAGGCTGGCTCCGAAGGCAAAAAGAGCGATAAAAACCAAACAGGCCGCCCAAAAATGGCTGGCGGCCCGCTCCCGCCACAAGCGCAAAAACCGTCGCACCGGCATCTCAATTCACTGCCGGTCGCGTCAGGCCGGCACTCCTTTGCGCATAGCTATATCCGCGGTGAAAAGTTCCGGCTCCAATTTCCGCAGCACGGAATCCTTGGTAATAACACATTTGGTCACGTCCTGGCGTTCCGGAATATCATACATCACGTTCAGCATGATGCTTTCCAGTATAGAGCGCAGCCCGCGCGCGCCGGTGTTGCGCCGGATGGCTTCCCTGGCCACCGCCCGCAGGGCGTCCTCTCTGAATTCGAGGGAAACGCCGTCGATTTCAAGCAGTTTCTGATATTGCCTGACAAGCGCGTTGCGCGGTTGAATGAGTATTTTGATCAGAGCGTCCTCGTCCAGCTCTTCCAAGCTGACGATGATAGGCAAGCGACCGACGAATTCGGGGATGAGGCCGAATTTAAGCAAATCTTCTGGCAGTGTCTGCTGCAAAAGTTCGCCCAGTTTCTGCTCGGAGCGGCTTTTGATTTCCGCGCCAAAGCCGATGACCTTCTGCCCGGTCCGATTCTGGATTATCTTTTCGATACCGTCAAATGAACCGCCGACAATAAACAGGACGTTTGTGGTATCGATCTGAATAAATTCCTGATGCGGATGCTTACGCCCGCCTTGAGGCGGCACGCTGGCGACCGTGCCTTCGATGATTTTCAGCAAAGCCTGCTGCACGCCCTCACCGGAAACATCTCGCGTGATGGACGTGTTTTCCGATTTACGCGCTATTTTATCTATTTCATCAATATAAATAATGCCGCGCTGCGCCAATTCCGTGTCATAACCGGCGGCCTGAATGAGTTTGAGCAGGATGTTTTCCACATCCTCACCCACATACCCCGCTTCAGTCAGCGAAGTCGCGTCGGCGATGGCGAAAGGTACTTTGAGTATTTTAGCCAAAGTAGCCGCAAGCAGGGTCTTACCGGAACCGGTCGGCCCCAACATGACAATATTTGACTTTTGCAGTTCCACGTCGTCTATTTTCGCTCCGGCGTTTACCCGCTTATAGTGGTTGTAAACGGCGACCGACAGCGATTTTTTCGCCATCTCCTGACCGATGACGTATTGATCGAGTATTTCCTTGATTTCCCGCGGTTTAGGCACCGCGTATAAATTCCATTCCCTGTCGCCTTGCAATTCCTCATCTACGATTTCATTGCACAAGGCGATACATTCCTCACAAATATAAACGCCCGGCCCGGCGACCAGTTTTTTGACCTGCTCCTGCGTTTTACCGCAAAACGAGCATTTCAATTTCTTATCATTATTACCGTTACCGCCTGTATACTGAGTCACGCGCTCACCCCTCTTCCGTATCGCGATGCAATTCTTCAGCCAGGATCACATTGCGGCCGAGGTTCATCTCCCAGCTTGGGTCCGTCTTCCGGCCGAGGTTCATCTCCCAGCTTGGGTCCGTCTTCCGGCCGAGGTCCATCTTCCGGCTTGGGTCCGTCTTCCGGCCGAGGTTCGCTTTCCGACTGAAGTTCTTCCTCCAGTCCGGATACCTCTTCCGGCTGAGGTTCGTCTTCCGGCCCGGCGTCCTTCTCAGGCACAGGGAAATTATTGGCCCGGAGTATGAGATCCGCCGCTTTTTCTTTCCGCAGTCCCTGCAAAAACGGCTCCATTCCGTCCCGCTGCTGAAGAAGCTGCTTAAAAACCTCCAACCCGCTCCCGGAACCGAGTATCCTCGCCAGAGAGCTGTTCACTTCCTCTTCGCTTAACTGGATATCCTCGCGCGCGACGACCGCTTCATAAAACAAGTCGGCCTTGACATGCCTTTCGGCCTGCTCCCCGTATCGCTCGCGCATCGCCTTGATAACCATCTCATAATTCTCGTAATAATCCTCCGGCGCGTATCCCAGCATGCGTATCCGCCTATCGGCATCCGCTATCATACTTTCCACCTTGGATTCGAGCATACTCGGGGGGATATCCGTCAAAACCGCGTTATCCAAGGCTTTATCCAATATCTTTTCCCGCCACTCTTCTTTGCTTAAATCGCGGGCTTTTTTCAGCATAGCCTGACGCACGTCCTCTTTATACTCGTCCATGGTGTCAAACTCGCTCACATCCTTGGCGAATTCATCATCCAGCGGCAGAAGTTCCGTCCGCTTGATACCAAGCAGTTTGACATGCAACACGGCATCCTTGCCGGCAAAATTTTCCTCATGATACACGGCGGGAAGCGTGACGGTTATGTCTTTTTCCTCGCCTATGGACATGCCTTTCACCTGTTCCGCCAAACCGGGCGGAAAACTTTCCAGACCTATCGTCAGATCGCGATTTTCAGTCTCGCCGTCCAACAGCGGTTCCCCGTCGACAGCGCCCGTGTAATCGACTGTCACCGAGTCGCCGTCCTCAGCCGCCCCTTCCTCGACATTGATCAGCTTGGCGTGTCTGCGCCGGCGCTCCTCTAATTCCGCCGCCAGTTCGTCCTCTGTTACGGATACTTGCGGCTCGTCGATACCCAAGTCCTTGTATTCGCCGAGTTCAATCTCCGGTTTGACGAACAGCTTGACTTTGAAAATAAATTCCTTATCGGCTTCGATCTGTACAATATCGGCTTCCGGCGTGGACACGGGAGTAAGCCCTTCTGCCGCCACGGCTTTGACGTATTCGGGATCCATGATTTCCTCCGCCGCCTCGTGCCAGATATATTCTTTTCCCAGTCGGGCCTCTAAAAAACGCAGCGGAGCCTTCCCCTTGCGGAACCCCGGTATATTGACCTGACCGGCGAGCTTTTTCGTCGTTTTTCTCAACTGCTCGTTAAAAACAGTCTCCTCGACCGTGATCTCCAGTTCCACTTGGTTCGGGCCGATTTTTTCAACTTTGACCGGCATGTGTTCCTCCTGGTAATTTTCTCTCCTGAATATCGCCGCTCCGGCCGGCATAAGGGAACATATCGTATACTAACAGAAAACCGCGCCGGGCGCAAGTCCTTCCGCAAAAAAGCGGCGCGGCTAATCCGCCGGTTGTTCCGCCTCCGTAACCGTGACTTTTTTCATCTTCTGCGGGCTGAGAGGTCTGTCGCTGCCGTCGCGCTCCGCCGTCACGATTTTGTCTGCCGCTTCCTGACCGGAAAGAAGGCGGCCAAAGGCGGCATAAGCGCCGTCCAGATGCGAGGCGGCGGCCACCATGATGAAAAACTGCGAGCCGGCGGAGTCCGGATGGGCGCTGCGAGCCATGGACAGGACCCCTTTTGTATGTTTCAGATCATTTTTTACACCGTTTCGGGCAAACTCGCCCTTGATGCTATGTCCGGGACCGCCTGTGCCGCTGCCCTGCGGACAGCCGCCCTGAATCATGAAGCCGGGAATGACGCGATGAAAAATCAGCCCGTCGTAAAACCCTTCCTTGGCTAGATTCATAAAATTCCGCACGGTGAGGGGAGCAACGTCAGGGAAAAGTTCCGCCCGCATCGTCGCGCCGTCTTCCATCTCAATCGTCACTATCGGATTGGCCATACTTCCTCCGTCTTTCACTGAACTTTAAATTTATTATACCACCGCCGCCGGTAAAATGCAAAGCTTACGCCCGCTGTTGAAAGGGCGAATTTACGTTGCACGTTTCTATTTGACGCGCCTGTTTGCCCGCTTCCCGCGCAGCCGGCGGAAAAAGGTCGCTTTGCTCATACCGCAGGTTTTCAGGATTTCTTCGAGGCCCATCTCCTTTCTTTCCCACCTGGCCACCATATCCCAAAATTTACCATGAGCCTTTTTAGGCGGACGCCCCAAATGGACGCCTTTGGCCCGCGCGGCAGCGATGCCCTCCGCTTGCCGGCGGCGGATAGCGTCGCGTTCGTTTTGAGCGACAAATGACAGGATCTGCAAAACGATGTCGGCGATGAATGTCCCCATCAAGTCTTTGCCGTTTCTCGTATCCAGCAAAGGCATGTCGATCACCGAAATATCCACACCTTTATCTTTGGTGAGGAACCGCCACTGCCGCTGGATCTCGTCGTAATTGCGCCCCAACCGGTCAATGCTCATGATATACAGCAAATCGCCTGATTTAAGTTTTTTTAGCAGTCTTTTGTATGCCGGACGGTCAAAATCCTTCCCGGACTGTTTGTCGGAAAAGAGACGCGACGGCGGAATTTGCAACTTTTTCATGGAAATGAGCTGCCGGTCTTCGTTCTGGTCAGCAGTGGACACACGAATGTAGCCATAAGCCGTCATTTTTGGAACATTTCCCCTTTTGCTGAAAAATTATGCGCCGTATGCGCCGAATTTCGCTCAGCAAGCGGTTAGGACGCTGGCCGCGCGTATTCGACGGGGGAGATGTACAAAAAGGGGTGATCGTTAGTCGGCAGTTCCTGACCGCGGCGCGTCCAGTTCCCGCATCGCGGCTTCCGCGGCCGCGATGGTAAGCCGCAAATCGGCGTCCGTATGCGCGGCGGAAATAAAAAGCGCTTCAAACTGTGAAGGCGCGATGTAGACGCCGCGGGCAAGCAAAGACTCGAAAAAGCGGGCGAAAAGAGCGGTGTCGCTTTGACGGGCGTCCGCGTAACCCGCGACCGGGCCCGGGGTAAAAAATAGCGTCAAAAGGCTGCCGATTTGATGAACAGTGACTCGGCGCCCATTGTCCGCCGCCGCTTGCCGCAAGGCGCCCGCCAGTATCCGGCCTTTTTCCTCCAACCGAGCATAGACGGCGGGATCGCCTTGCAGAATTTTCAAAGTCGCAAGTCCGGCGGCCATAGCCACAGGATTCCCCGCCAGAGTGCCGGCTTGATACACCGGTCCCAGCGGCGCGACCTGCCGCATGAGCTCACGCCGCCCTCCGTAGGCGCCCACCGGCAAACCGCCGCCGATGATCTTGCCCAGTACGGTCAGATCGGGACGGACGCCGTACAGAGTTTGGGCCCCGCCGTAAGCGACGCGGAAACCGCTGATGACTTCGTCGAAAATCAGCAGCGCCCCGTATTCGTCGGCGACGCGGCGCAAAAACGGTAAAAAATCAGGTTCGGGCGGTACCAGTCCCATATTGGCGGCGATGGGCTCCACGATGACGGCGGCGATCTCGGCGCCTTTCGCCGCGAAGAGTTCCCGCACCGAGTCCGGATCGTTGTAGCGCGCGACCAAAGTGGCGGAAGCTATCGCCGGCAGAATGCCGGCGGAATTGGGCGTCCCGGCCGTGGCGAGACCGGAGCCGGCTTCGACCAGCATACTGTCGCTATGACCATGATAGCAACCGGAAAATTTTACGATATAAGGACGGCCGGTACAGCCGCGGGCCAGGCGCAGCGCGCTCAGGACAGCCTCGGTGCCGGAATTGACCATGCGGATCATTTCCATCGACGGCAAAGCGGACGTGATCAGTTCCGCCATTTCCACTTCCCGTTCCGTCGGCGCCCCGAAACTGAGACCGTCCCGCGCCGCCCGCTCCACCGCCTCCACCGCGGTCGGATGGGCGTGGCCCAAAATCAGGGGGCCCCAAGAGCATACATAATCGACATATTCCCGGCCGTCGGCGTCAAAAATACGCGATCCGCCGCCGTAGGCGATGAAAGGCGGAGTGAGACCGACAGCGCTAAAGGAGCGCACCGGACTGTTGACCCCGCCGGGCATTAAAAATTGAGCCCGCTTGAGCAGATCCGCGGATTTCATATGATCATCCCTTGTCAGATATTGTTAAAATTT
This sequence comes from Gracilibacteraceae bacterium, assembly GCA_031263945.1. GTDB lineage: Bacteria > Bacillota > Desulfitobacteriia > Desulfitobacteriales > Syntrophobotulaceae > JAIRRL01. Next base: position 12,343 of record JAISEW010000225.1, read on the forward strand.
GGTAATAATTCGGTCGGAGTTTCCGGCTGGTAAAGATGCACAAAAGCGAGAATAAAATTGTATCCGGCGCACAAGACGGGGTAGCTCATGGATTCCCGCACGGTGATCCAGCTTTCGTTGACGTCGATCACAGGGGCCGCCGCGCCGACAATCAGCGATAAAAGGAGAAACGAGCCGCAAAGCCCCAGCATCAACCCTCCGCCGCGGTTGGCGATGGAAAGGACGTCCGCCAGCGGTTGAATGATGAGAGCTGTCAGTAAATTCACAACGATCGTGCAAATTATAAAGAGCAGGACGAGAGCCATTGAGTTCATGATAAAATCAGTGAGCTGAGTTTGCGCGGCCTCCAGCGGCGAACCGCCT
>JAISEW010000229.1 GCA_031263945.1 Gracilibacteraceae bacterium
CATCATATCCAATACACGCTGACCGGCCGCGGCGACGAGCATATCTACATGTACATGCCAGCTGATCAGATTAACCACCCCGCTGATGTCACAGTCAGCCTGGACGGGGAGTATTACACGGCTTACATGACTTACGCGATGCCTGTGCCGCAAACTCAGAACGGCGTTCGCCTTCTCGACCTGGGGACGCGCCCAGCCGGGGAGGAATTCACGGTGGAAATAAACTGGATGGACATGGGAGTACCGGAAGTGGCTGAAGAAGGCTTATATATAAAAGAGCCGCAGTTTTACAGCTTCGATCTGGCCGCCTTCGAGGCGGATATCGCCCTTCTGGGCCAAGGCGTCACGGCGCGGCAGGAAAGCGATACGGAACTGATCTTTCAGGTGACGGCGGAGGAGGATCAGATCCTCTTCACCACCATCCCCTATGAACCGGGCTGGCGGGTCTACGTGGACGGGGCGCGGGCGGCGGCGGCCCCGGCGATCGAGACGTTTTTGTCTGTGCCCTTATCGCCGGGGGCGCACGAAGTGCGCCTGGAATTTCGCCCCTGGCAAATTCCGGCCGGCGCCGCCCTTTCCGCCGCCGGTCTGGCGGTATTTGCCGCGATGCTGCTGATCGACGCCCGGCGGCGCCGGCGGGTCGGACCGGCGGCGGAACCGGCGGGCGCTCCGCCCGCCGGCGCCCCGTGAATATCATGGGCCGGCTCACGGACAGCCGGCTGCTGGGCCGGATCGACTGGTTTTTTGTCGCCCTGATATTGCTGTTGCTGGGTTCCAGCGTTTTTATCCTCAGCACGGCCTCGCTGAACGTCATCGAGGACGACCCTTATCCTTACGTGCGTACGCAGCTGATTTTTATCATCACCGGCCTGGCTCTGGCTGTGGTCACGGCGGCTATCGACTACCGCCACTGGCAAAAACTGGCATGGGTGATTTACGGGTTCAACATTTTACTGCTGGCATTGGTTTTTTTCCTCGGCTCCTCCGCCAAAGGGGCGACCCGCTGGATCTACATCACCTCGACCCAGGGCCTGCAGCCCTCCGAGTTCGCGAAAATCTTCCTCATTCTCTCGCTCGCGCGTTTTTTGGCGGGGCGGGAGGGCAAACTGCGCCGGGCGCGGGATTTTCTGCCGCCGCTTTTATTCACGCTGCCGCCGGCCCTGCTCGTGTTCAAACAGCCCGATCTCGGCACGGCGCTCGTTTTCGCCGCCATCTTTATCGGCATGATGTTCGTGGCCGGGGCGCATCCCTGGAAGTTCGGCGGGATACTGCTCGGCGGTTTCGCTCTGGTCGTGCTGGCGATTTTTCTCCATCTGGCCACGGATCTGCCCGGGCCCTTAGCCAAACTGGAAGGACTGCCTCTGCCGTTTGAAGACTATCAGATCAAAAGGCTGACCTCGTTCGTCGATCCGGCCAGCGACCTTTCCGACGACAGCTATCATGTGGTGCAATCCATGTGGGCCATCGGCTCCGGCGGTCTCTGGGGCAAAGGCTATCGGGGCGGCACTCAGGGGCAGTACAATTTTCTGCCGGAACATCACACGGATTTTATTTTTTCGATCGTCGGGGAAGAATTTGGCTTCGTCGGCGCCGCCGGGCTCTTGCTGGTTTTTTGTCTGTTGCTGCTGCGCATGATCCACATAGCCTCCGGCAGCGCCGATCTCTACGGCGCTTTGGTGGTCGGCGGTTTGACTTCCATGCTTTTATTCCAGATTTTTGAAAATATAGGCATGGTTTCCGGGGTGATGCCGATAACGGGTATCCCCTTGCCTTTTATCACCTCGGGCGGCAGCTCCATGTGGGCGAACATGCTCGGCGCGGGCCTGGCGCTCAGCGTGGCCATGCGGCGGGAGCGGCCGATGTTTGACGACGGTTGACGACGATGACGATGCCCTTGGTTTATCAATTTTGCCCTCATTGCGCCGCTCCCCTCCTGCCCGCCGTGATCGGCGGCCGGGAACGCTGGCGCTGTCCGCGCTGCGGTTTTGTCTTCTGGGGAAAAAGCACCGTTGGGGCCGGAGGCGTCCTGACGCGCGGCGACCGCGTTTTGCTGGTGCGGCGCGCCATAGAACCCGGCAAAGGCCGCTGGACGATACCGGGCGGTTTTGTCGAGGAAAACGAGCGGGCCGAGGAGGCCGCAGCTCGGGAAACGCTGGAGGAAACCGGATTGAGCGCGGAAGCGGTCAGTTTGCTGGCTGTGCGGGACAGACCGGGGGAAGGCGGCCAGCCCCACGATATTTACCTGGTTTTTCTGCTCGCCTATAGGCACGGTCTGTTGCGCCCGCAGCCAGAGGAAGTCAGCGCCGCCGGGTTTTTCCGCCCGGAAGAATGCGCCGGCATGAACGTCGCCCCGCTCAGTCTGGCGATGATGCGGCTCGCCCTGGCCGGCCCGGCCCCCGGTTTTCGGGCGGCAAGCGGGATCGACCTCCTGTCTCAGGCGGCTCGCCTGTACTACTGATTGGCGCCCAGCCCTTAAATCTTTGCTTTCTTCTTAGGCTTCCATTCTACTCCGCAGAAAAATAATGTTCCGAGCAAAAAAACCGCCGCGACAGGATAGAGCGATCTGGCGAAAGGCCGGTATTCTATCAGCAGTTTATGGGCGCCGGCCGGTAAATAAACGGCGGTCAGAGTGACGTTCGCCTGCTCGCCCGGCAATTCACGCTTTAAAGAATTTGTTTGCTCGTCCGCTAATAGCGTGAATTTCCAATTAGGATCATACGACAGGGAAAGCACAGCCCACATGTCTTCGTCTATCGTGTATTCGATTTCAAAATCATTATAACCATACCCGGTAAAATTATAGGCATT
>JAISEW010000060.1 GCA_031263945.1 Gracilibacteraceae bacterium
GATGAGGCGCCGGAGGACGGGATCGGCCTGACTACTCTGCCTGCCGCCCAGACTGCTCCGCCGGCTGACGCTCCGCCCTTTGCCCCGTTTTTTGCGGTACTCGCCGTCTGTGTCGCGGCGGTTCTAATCGGGCTGGGCCTGAGCATGCGCCGCAGGGGATAGCAGATAGCGGAATGAGTCCGGGATATTAAAAACGCCGCTCAAATAACTCAACTCCATACAGTAACCGTCAAAAAAAGCCTGTTCCTCGGAACGGGCTTTTCTAATTTTGACATCCTTCGCCGCGTTCGGCCAGGGCCCGGCGGATATTTCTTTCGCTATACCCTTGCCGGTAAAGGGCCGCCGCGGTTTTGACCGCCGCTGCCCGGTCTTTTTTGAGCATGGCGCGGCGGCAGTTGACGGTCTCCTGCCCCGGCGGATATTCCGCGGCCAGCGCGGCGGTGATGATATCCTCATCCACGCCGCGCCGCCTGATCTCGTTTTGTATGCGGCGCCGCGACCGCCGTTCCCGCCACAGGCGGCAGTAACGGCGCGCGTAATCTTCGTCGTCGATATAGCGCCATTCCAGGACCTGAGCGACGGCCGCCGCCGCTTCCTCCTCGGAAAAACCGCGCTCGCGGAGTTTATCCATCAATTCCCGCGCCGTATAGGCCCGGCGCGTCAGGCAGCGCAGGGCGGCGGCCAGCGGGCTGCCCTGCGCCTTGCCGCTCGGCGCTTTGCCGTCCGCCCCTCGGTCAGTCTTCGTCATTGAAAACGATTTCTTCCACATCATACAGGGGTTCGTCCGTTTTCGCGCCGTCCGCCGTCTCGCCGCCCGCGGGCGCCTTTGCCCCCTTCGCGGCTGTCTTCGCTTCCGCGTTCCGGCGGAGCCGTTCCCTGATTTCTTTTTCGATCTCCTCCGCCATCGCGCTGTTCCGGCGCAGCACATCTTTTACGGTCTCGCGTCCCTGGCCGAGTTTTTCCTCGCCATAGGAATACCAGGAGCCGGCTTTTTGCAGGACCTTGGTCTGCACGCCTAAATCGACCAGACTGCCTTCCTTGGAGATGCCCTGCCCGTAGATTATGTCGAACTCGGCAAAATTAAACGGCGGGGCCACTTTGTTTTTGACGATTTTGACGCGGGTATGATTGCCCAGTATCTCTTGCCCTTGTTTGATCACTTCCACCTTGCGCACGTCCATGCGCACGGAGGAATAAAATTTCAGCGCCCGGCCCCCGGTGGTCGTTTCGGGGTTGCCAAACGACACGCCGATCTTCTCTCTGATCTGGTTGATAAAAATAACGCAGGTCTTGCTTTTGCTGATGGCGCCGGTCAATTTGCGCAGCGCCTGCGACATGAGACGGGCGTGCAGGCCCATATGGCTGTCCCCCATGTCGCCCTCGATCTCGGCCCGCGGCACGAGAGCGGCCACGGAATCGATGACGATGACATCCAGCGCGCCGCTGCGCACCAGCGCCTCGCATATGTCCAAACCCTGCTCTCCCGTATCCGGCTGGGAGATATACAGTTCCTCCGTATTGACGCCCAAAGCCTTGGCATAGAGGGGATCCAGCGCGTGCTCCGCGTCGATGAAAGCCGCCACGCCGTCCAGTTTTTGTGCTTCCGCGATGATATGCAGGGCGACGGTCGTCTTGCCTGACGATTCCGGGCCGTAGATCTCAATGACGCGCCCGCGCGGCACGCCGCCGACCCCCAGCGCCATATCCAAGGCGATCGAACCGGTGGGGATCACCGCCACGGTCAAATTAGCCGACGCTTCACCCAGCTTCATGATGGAACCTTTGCCAAACTGCTTTTCAATGCCGGCAAGCGCGGTGTCAAGCGCTTTCAGCGTATCATTGTTTAACATAAATTCTCCTTCCTCCGCGCGAACACATGTTCGCTAATTTGAGTATAGCACCGATCATAGGCGATGTCAAGCGTCAAATTCCTGTTTTTGGAGTTTTTTTGACACCGCCCTCACAGGTCACAGGATCGCCGGGCGCAATTTTTCCGCCAAAAGAAAGATCGCCTTTTCCGCCGCCTGGCGCCGCACTTCCCGCCGCCCGCCGCTAAAACGGAATTCGCCGGCCCAGAGCAGCCCGGGCCCGGCCATACCGATCCATACCAATCCGGCCGGTTTGTTCTCCGCCGCCCCCGGTCCGGCCACGCCCGTCACGGACAGGCTCCAGTCGCTGCCTGTCACCCGCCGCGCCCCCGCCGCCATTTCTTTCGCCACCACCTCGCTCACTGCGCCGTAAAGACGGATGCTCTCGGCCCGCACGCCCAGCAGAGCGCACTTCAGTTCGTTGGCGTAACTGACGACGCCGCCCAGATAATAGGCGCTGCTGCCGGGCATATCTGTCAGCGATCCGCCGAGAAGCCCGCCCGTACACGACTCGGCGGTGCTTAACGTCTGTCCGGCCCGGCATAATCCGGCCGCCAGCTCCTCCATATATAAGACGGTGTCCGCCATAAAAAAATTACACTCTTTTCCAATTTTATTTTTTCCATTATCAGGCGCTACCGACCGCGCAGATAATCGTCGATTTCCTCGAGTATGCCGGGGTCGCCCATAAGGTGGAACGGCTCATAGGCGCCGGCGATAAACGGCAGCAGATCAGTCTTCCGGTCGAGTTTGACGAAGTCGGCGACGGACATGTTGTGCGCCTTGCGGTAAAGATTGGCAACACGGATCTGCATATATAAAACGTGGTCAAAATTTTCAAACGGCATTGTCTACACCTTTATCCACTCATCCCAATCGCCGTCTTCCTCGGCGCGGATCATATCCAATATGCTCTCGGCGCTTTCAAAACAAAGGCGGGATTCCGGATCTTGCAGCAAATCATAAGTCTTCGTCTCCATAATTATACGCAGCGCGTCCGTTGCTGACAAGCCATGTTCCTCCGCGTAGCGGGACACTACGGACGTCGCCGCCAGATCGGCGCAGTACTGCGCTTTTTGAGGGTCAACGCTCATTTGAATTTCTCCTTGCGCACGAGTGTCAGGCAGTCGATCGCCCGGTTGGTCGCAAAGAAGTATTGCGACGGAAGGTTGTATGGCAAAAGCAGCCGCACCAGCTCATCAATCGCCGCGTCGCTCCCGACTTCGCCGACGCCGCCCGACATGTAGAACTGTATGGTCGGGTTGGTGAAATCGTTGGCGGTCGGCCCGATAACAATGTCATAATTGTGGGGGACGCCTTTTCTCTGCCGGTTGAGGGTGATGAACCCATGGTACAGCGTTCTCATTTGAAATAGCGCACGGTTTCTTCCAGCGTTTTTCTGTCGCTGACAAACTTGTTGATCCCGTTTTCCGGGTCGGCGTACCCGATCGCTATGCCGATGGTGAGTTTGAGATGGTCCGGGATCTCCAGCTCGCGCCTGAGCACGTCGGGAAAAAGGACCAGCGTGATCGCCGGTATGGTGGCGAGCCCCTGTTCGGCCGCCGCGAGCATGACGCTCTGCGAATATGCGCCGATGTCATAGAGCGACCATTCCGACAGGATTTTGTCCATACAAATATAGAGGACCGCCGGCGCGTAAAACAGCGCCTGATTGAGTTCGCCGAAATGAGCGGCCGTCTCGCCGCAGTCCCGCTTGATGCCGGGCTGAAGCTGCTGCATACGCTCCAGCGCGGCTTCCGTCCACCGCGCCGGGCGGGGCGTCTCCAAGTCAGCCTTGGCTTTTTGCGCGTACTTATCTTTGTAGGCGCTGCGGATCCGCTCCAGAGCGCCGCCGGTCGCGGCGAACACCTCCCAGGGCTGTGAATTCGCCCACGAGGGAGTGCGGGCCGCCGCCGTCAAAACAGCGTCGAGTTTCTCTTTTTCGACGGGAGCGGGTAAAAAGGCTCTGGTCGAACGCCGGGCGTTCAAAGCTTCGGTCACTGTCATGAAAATTTCCTCCTTTTTTGGAAGCTACTGAGACATGGGTAAAGTCACGGTGAATACCGACCCTTTAGCCGGCTCGCTTTCCGCGGAAACCAGGCCGCCGTGCAGCTCGACGGCTTTTTTTACCAAAGACAGCCCCAGACCGCTGCCGCCTAAAGAACGGTCCCGGGACTTGTCGGCCTTGTAAAACCGCTCGAAAATATGCGCTTTATCCTCTGGGGCGATACCGGCGCCGGTGTCTGAGATCCGGCAGACCGCGCTGTTCCCGTCGAGGGAAAGAGCGATGCCGACGCTGCCGCCGGGCGGCGTGAATTTGACGGCGTTGTGCAGCAGATTGACCCACACCTGCGAGAGCAGATCCTCATCGCCGGCGTAGGTTATTTTCTGAAGTTCGGCCTCGACGCTGATATTTTTTTCCATCCACTGCGGCTCCAGAAGAAGAGCTATGTGTTCCAGCTGCTTGTCCAGACGGTAGGCGCGCCTGCTGACGGCGGCGTCCGCCTCCAGCGCCGACAGCCGGAGCAGGTTGTCGCTGAGTTTGCTCAGGCGCTTGCTCTCGGCTTCGATGATATCGATATAATGCGCGCGCTGCCCGGGCGTCAGGGCCCCGTCGCGCAGGAGGGCCGCAAACCCGCCGATGGAGGTGAGCGGCGATTGTATTTCGTGGGATACGTTGGAGATAAAATCCTGGCGCAGGTTTTCCATCGAGCCCAGCTCCCGCGCCATCTTATTGACGCTGGCCGCCAGTTCGGCAAACGGTTCATTCTCATGGACGGAGACCCGCGCGGTGAAATCCCCGCGGGCGATCCGGCTGAGGGCCTCCAGCGTTTCTTCCAATA
>JAISEW010000002.1 GCA_031263945.1 Gracilibacteraceae bacterium
GTCAGGCGCGTCACCATAGTCACGAGCGGTACGTCGCCGCGCGCGGGCAGCTCCAGCATTTCCTGCAGCCGCCGCTTATTCACCTTTTTATTGCCCCAGTTCGCGGCGCTGTAATTGGCGAATAAGGCTCTGTCGGTTTCCGGGTCGTACAGGTCGTAGTCCAGCCCGTTCAGAATCCCGCGCAAACTGCCGGAACGCGCCCGCAAAACGGCGTCCAGTCCCTCGCCGTAATAGGCGTGTTGTATTTCCTGGGCGTAAGTCGGGCTGACCGTGGTCACGGCGTCACTGTAGAGCAGCGCCCCCTTGAGGAAATTTACCCCGCCGTCAAAACCCATTTTTTCATAAGGAGCCGAATGTCCGGCCAGCCCCAGGAGATTGTCCATGACGGACAGATCGTAGACCCCCTGGTACTTCAGGTTGTGGATCGTGAAGACCGATTTTATCTCGTAGTAAAACGGCTGACTGCCGCAGATTTCCCGCAGCAGCACCGGGATAAGCGCCGTATGCCAGTCGTTGGCGTGGATGACATCCGGTTTGAAATTGTGCATGAAGCGGATGCACTCCAGCACGGCGCGCGCAAAAAAGGCCACCCGTTCCCCGTCGTCATAATACCCATAAAAACCGTCCCGTTTAAAATAGTATTCATTATCGATAAAATAATAGCGGATCCCGTCGAGTTCCAGTTCTTCCAGCCCGCAATACTGCCGGCGCCAACCCACGTCCACCTTGCAGCGCGCCACGCTGCGCATTTTATCCTGATAAACCTGCGGAATTCCCGCGTATTTCGGCATGATGACCCGCGTCTGGCAGCCGGCTTCCTGCAGATAGCCCGGCAGCGCCCCACCTACGTCGCCTAAGCCGCCGCTTTTGGCGAACGGTTCCGCCTCAAAAATAGCGAACAGCACCTTCATCGCTGACACCCCTTTCTTTGGTCTCCTGATCTTCTTCCCGGTCATACGACGCACTCTTTTCCCACGATGGAAGGAGCGCTCAGACGCCCTTTCAGCAAGGCGCCCCGCTCGACGCGCGCGAATTTGTCGCAGACCACATGCTCCACCAGAGAATCCCGGTCAATAACGCAGCCCTGCATTATGACGCTGCCGCGAACGATAGCCCCTTTGGCCACGCTCACCTTGCGAAACAAAATACTGTTTTCCACCGTGCCTTCTATCCGGCAGCCGTTCGCCACGAGCGAGTTCGTGACACTCGAATGGACGCCGTAATAAGCCGGCATATTATCTTTTACTTTGGTGTGGATCCTGTTTTCTTTCCCGAACAGTTCTCGCCGTACATCGGCGCGCAGAAAATCCATGCTGCCGCTGAAATAATCCTCGATCGTCTCCACCCGTTTCAGATAGCCGCGGAAAGGCACGGCCCGCATCCGCCAGGTGTTGGCGTTTTCGGCGATGATATCCTGCAGGTCGCTGTATTCCATCGTCTTATACCATTCGAGTATATCGAGCAGCAGCTCCCGGCGAATGATGAACGTGTCGAGAAAAAGGCGGCGCGTCTCCCGGGCGGTCAGAGCGGCGGCCGGCACGAGCGCCTGGACCTGATCCCCTTCCCCCACCCGGATGAAAAAACTGCTGTCCCGCCGTCCGCGCAGCGCGCGTTCTTCCTCCCGGTAGAACATCGTGAGGTCGGAGCCGTTTTCCTCATGCGCTTCCAGCGCGCTGCGGTAATTGAGAGTGAACACCTGGTTCGCGCTGCTGACGATGACGTCTCTTTCCCGCCCGTGCTTGATATAGGCGGCGTTTTTCAGCAGATCTTTCAGCAGGAATTTGGCGTTCATGCTTTTCATGCCGTAATTGGAACCGGGCAGGATAAAAAGCCCGCCCACCTTGCGGTCGAGAAACCACTCCCGCCCGGCGCCGAGATGATCCATGATGGAGCGGTAGTGGTAGGGCGTGATGACGCCGACTGTGCGCACGTCGGAATTTACGAGATTGGAGAGCGCGAAATCCAGCAGGCGGTAGCGCGCGGCGAAAGGCACCGCGGCAATAGGGCGGTCAGCCGTCAGTTTGCCGAGATTGATGATTTGGTTGGTCGTGATAAGACCCATGGCCTGTGGCATGTTTTTTCACCTTCTTCAAACCGCCAGGTGGTAAAAAACCGTGCGCCCTTCCTCGATGACGGAATTGGCGGGCACGATATTTTGCTCCGCGATGACGATGATATTACTGTCCTGAGCGCTGTTTTCCAAACGCCGCGGCACGCCCAGCGAACAGCCGGCCTCCACGACGGAACGCTCGCCGATGATGCTTTTTTTCACCCAGGCTCCCCGCTCCACCCGCGCGCCCGGCAGGAGAATGGAATCCAGCACGACGGCGCCCTCGTCCACGAACACTTCCGTGCTGAGAATGGAGCCGGTCGTCTCCCCCAGCACGGTGCTGCCGTTGCAGACGATGCTGCCGCGCACTTTGGCCGCCGGACCGATATAATGCGGCGGAAAAATATTGCTGTTGGTCATGATCCGGATGTCGCTGTCCTCCAGGTCAAAAAGCGAGCCGTTGCTGAGCAGTTCCATGTTGGCGGTGTAATAGCTTTCGATCGTGCCCACGTCCCGCCAGTATCCGCGGTAAGGGAAGGCCCACATACGCCGGCCTTGAGCCAGCAGGCGCGGGATCACGTTTTTGCCGAAATCGTTGTCGGAGGTTTTGTCCTGCTCGTCCGCCACCAGCGCGTTTTGCAGCAGGCGGGTGTTGAAAATGTATATCCCCATGGAAACGAGGTTGGATTCCGGCTCGGCGGGTTTTTCGGCGAACGAGACGATCCGCCCTCCCGGGTCGACGCTCACGACGCCAAAGCGGCAAGCTTCCTCCGGCGGCACTTCCATGACGGAAACCGAAACCTCCGCGCCGTTTTTTTTATGAGCGGCCAGCATCCGCGTGTAGTCCATCTGATATATATGATCGCCGGAAAGGACCAGCACGTATTCCGGGGCATAACGGTTAATAAAATCCAAATTTTGGTAAATAGCGTTGGCGGTGCCTTTATACCAGCGTCCCCCGTCCTCGCCCACAAAAGGCGGCAGCACGTGCACGCCTCCGTCCGGCTCATTCAGGTCCCAGGCCATGCCTGTGCCGATATATGAATTTAAGAGCATAGGTTTATACTGAGTCAGTACGCCCACGGTGTCTATGCCGGAATTGACGCAATTACTCAAACTGAAGTCGATGATCCTGTATTTGCCGCCGAAAACAACGGCCGGTTTGGCAATGTATCGCGTCAGCGCGCCCAAACGGCTGCCCTGACCTCCCGCCAGGAGCATAGCTACCCATTCTTTCTTTTTCATGCCGCACCTCCTCTGCCTGTCTATCGATCTATATTAAAATAAAACCGGCCCGCGTCAGCTTTCGCGCGCAGGCGGGACCTGTATGCGCCAGACGTCTTCCGCGTATTCCCGGATAGTCCGGTCGCTGGAAAAAACGCCGGAGCGCGCGATATTGCGCAAAGCGATCCGGGACCAGGCGCCGGTGTCGCGGAACAGACGGCTGAGAGCCCGGGCCGCTTCCACGTAAGGCGCGAAATCTTTCAGCACAAAATATTCGTCGTTATCACGCAGCAAGCTGTCGTAAATGATCCGAAAATCCGCGCCTTCGTCGTAATAAGTCCCGTCGAGCAACTGATCCGTCACTCGCTTGGTTTGGGTCTGGCTGTGGTAAATTTCCCAGGCGGAATAGCCGCCTTTTGTATAAAAATCCATTACCTGGCTGGCGTTAAGGCCAAAAATAAAAGTATTCGCCGCCCCGGCCGCGTCCCGGATCTCCACGTTGGCGCCGTCCAGTGTGCCGAGGGTCAGGGCGCCGTTCATCATGAACTTCATGTTGCCTGTGCCGGAGGCTTCCTTGCCGGCGGTAGATATCTGCTCGCTCACGTCGGCGGCCGGATAGATGATCTGAGCGTTTGATACGGAAAAATTTTCCAGGAAAACGATGCGGATGCGGCCTTTCACGGCGCTGTCCGCGTTTATCTTTGCCGCCACCGTGTTGAGAAGCTTTATGACCTGTTTGGCGTAGTAATAGCCGGGGGCCGCTTTACCGGCGAAAAGAAAGGTGTGCGGGCTCAAATCCATGTTCGGGTTGTTTTTCAGCCGATTGTACAAATGCATGATCTTGAGGATATTCAGCAATTGCCTTTTGTAGGCGTGAATGCGTTTGACATGGATGTCGAACAGCGAGTGCGGATCCGCCGTGAACCCGGAAGCCGACCGGATGAAATCCGCCAGACGGCGTTTGTTTTGGTATTTGACCTCGGTCAGTTCGGCCAGAAAAGCGGAGTCGTTTTCCCTCTCTTCCAGGCGGGTGAGGTCGCTCGGGTCGGTGATCCATTTATTGCCGATCGCCTTCGTGATCAGGGCGGCCAGAGCCGGATTCGCCTCCAGCAGAAAGCGGCGGTGGCTGACCCCGTTCGTTTTATTGGAAAACTTAAAGGGAAAAATAACGTGAAGCCCTTTTAGCACGCTCTTGCGCAAAATCTCCGTGTGCAGACGCGCGACGCCGTTGACGGAATGGCTGCCGATCACGGCCAGATTGGCCATCAGGAGATACCCGTCCTGGATCACGGCTTCGGCCGGCATTCCGGGAAAACGGATCTCCACCTCCAGGCGGTGCCGCCGGTCGATCTCCTGCACGATCATGTAAATGCGCGGCAGCAAAGTGCGAAACATTTCCAGCGGCCATTTTTCCAGCGCCTCCGGCAGTACGGTGTGATTGGTGTAGGAAATCGTGTTGACCGTGATGTTCCAGGCGTCGTCCCAATTCAGGTTTTCCTCGTCCAGGAAAATGCGCATCAGTTCCGGCACGCACAGCGCCGGGTGAGTGTCGTTGATATGCACGGCGACATGAGTTGTAAAATCCTGCCAGTTAGGGCCGTAAAACTTGCGGTACCGGCGCACGATGGAAGCCAGTCCCGCCGCCACGAAAAAATATTCCTGTTTGAGCCGCAATTCGCGGCCGGCCTCGCTGCTGTCCTCCGGATACAGGATATAAGAGATGGCTTCCGCTTCCGAGCGCGCGCGGTTGGCTTTGCTGTAATCGCCCCGGTTAAAGGAGGCGAGATCAAAATCGTCCGCCACCGCTTCCGCACTCCAGAGGCGGAGCGTGTTGACCTGGGCGTCCGGCCCGTAACTGACCACCGGTATGTCATAAGGCACGGCGAGCACGCTTTCGCAGTTCTCCCGCTCGAAAATCATTTTGCCGTCGTCGTCCCAGCGCGTGACCACCTCGCCTTTGAAACGCACGACGACCGATTTGTCCGGTTTGCGCGTCTCCCAGGGATAGCCGTGGCGCAGCCAGTTGTCCGGCAACTCCACCTGAAACCCGTCCACGATTTTTTGCTGAAATAAGCCGTAGCGATAGCGAATGCCGTTTCCGTGGCCCGGGATCCCGAGGAAAGCCATCGAGTCAAGAAAACAGGCCGCCAGACGGCCGAGCCCGCCGTTGCCGAGACCGGCGTCCGTCTCCAGCTCACAGAGGGCGTCCAGATCCACGCCCAAGTCGCTCAGTCCCTCGCGCACCAAGTCGCGAATACCGAGATTCAGCAGATAATAACTGAGCAGTTTGCCGATCAGGAACTCCAAGGAAAAATAGTATATCTGCTTGTTGTCGGGGCCGGTATAAGATTTATTCGCGCCCGCCCAGGATCTGCCCAGACGCTCGCGCAGCAATTCGACCAAGACCGTATAACGCTCGTGCGGCCCTGTTTCCGCGAAATCGGCGCCTGCTTCCTCACATTGCGCCAGATATTCTTTCTTGAACGCTTCCTTGTCGGCAAACATTTTCCCGCCCCCTGTTTCTGTTGTGTAGCTTTAGTCTTATTTAGGGAATCATGATAAGTATACCATTAAATCACGCCGGAAAAAACGCTAAAATGAAAAATTTTTCAACCTGACCGTATGTATGTATCCATGTATCCCTGAACGGCAGAAATTCTCGCGGAACTCGTATCCAACAAGGAAAAAGGGCGGGTTATTCAAGGAATATCCCGCCCGCGATTTTTCATCCTCGCGGCCTGCGCAGCGCGGTGGATATCTGCCGCAGGATATCCAAGAACGCCCCTGCCGGGCAAAAACCTATGCACCATAGGCGTTTAAACAGAAAACTCAGGCCAAGGGAGACGAACAGGATGACCCAGATATAGGTCGCGGCGGTGAGATCCAGGCTGAAGGCCACGCCAAAAGGCTCGAAAGCGACGGCGGTGGCCTTGCCGGTTATCGCCGCCGCCATGAGTATCGTAAAGAGCAAAGCGTTGCGAATGACAGGGAGGAAGCGGCGCAGTTTGCCCAGAGAGATGTTTTTCCCGCTGATTTTTCCCGCAAACTCCTGCAGAGCTGAGTAGGGGCAGATATAGGCGCAGTAGATGTTTTTTCCTGAAAACGCCAGCGGCAAAATCACTCCCAAGAGAACGATATAGAAAAGCAGATTGGTCGCAGGTGAAGGGAGGAAGCCCAAGAGCAGAGATGTAAACTGCACCGCGGACAGAGGCCGGTTCAGCCAAAACCCGAGAACGAGCAAACTGAGACCCAGGAAAACCAGACGATGCCGGCGCAGTTTTTTATACCTGTAGACCCACCAGCCGATCAGGAACAATAGAATAGCGGCGAACTCCCCGGCGCCGATCCGCCACTTGGAGTCCGGCTGTT
>JAISEW010000099.1 GCA_031263945.1 Gracilibacteraceae bacterium
GATTCCGGCATAAAGCCGGAATGACGGGGAAAAATCACGTCCCGGCCGGGGGAAGCGGATCGGGCCGGCCGGCGTAGGTCTGCGCTATATCGGCGAAGCGCCGCGCCTCCGGCCCGGACACCGCCAGGCCGGTGTCCCTCCAGTTTCGGCGGCGCACGGCCACCAGCGCCCAATCGGCGGCGGCGCCCCGGATAGAGTCGGCGGCGCCGGGTTCGCCTTTTGTCCACAGCCGGCCGGAGGGCAGAGTAAGTTCCAAGTACAGCGGCGTTTCTGGCAAGGGCAAATTGTTGATGCGGTAAGCGTTGGGCCGCGCCTGCCACGACAGGAAAAGCGTACTCGTGATGCGGTCTTCCACCAGCGGCGGCAGGCCCAGCGCGTCATAAACGTCAACGGAATGAGCCCATAACTCCATCAGGCGCGCCGAAGCCAGTGACTTCGCCGACATGGGCAGGCCGGGCGCCCACGGGATGCGCTCTTTGGGGTCTTTGTCATACAGGGCGGCGTCCATGCGGGTGCGCATTTCCCGCCACCAGTCCAGCGCCTGGGCGGGGGACATTTCGCCGCGTTCTTTTACCTGCCGGACGTACTCGTCCTGCTCCGACTCGGCGGAAATCGCCATCAGATCCGTGGCTTCGCCGCGCAACAGCTTCAGCGCCGCATAGTCGAAAAAAGCGATATGGATGATGCTGTCCTTGATATTCCAAGGTTCGTACCGGTATTCGCGCTCCCATTCCCCAAGGCTCAGATTGGCGACCAGACGATCCACGGCCGCTTGCTCGGCAATCAGATCACTGACGATTTCTTTCATCACAACGCCTTCTTTCTGTAAAATCAATACCGGCGGCCGCTCCCGCGCGGAGACCTACTCCGCAGACTCGCGCGGCAGTTTTTGTCCCAGCTTGATGATCAGCGGCACGCAGACGGTGAAGACCGCGTAGAGGATGATGGCAAAAACAAAGCAGCCCTCGTATCTGCCGCCCGAACGGTCTATGATCTGGGCGTAGACAAGCGAGGAGATCGAACTGGCCACGCAGGTGGCGACCGAAACATTGGCGAAGATCTGCGCGAAATTTTTGCCGCCGAAGGCGGATTCCACGACTATGGGCGGCACGACGGTCAATCCGGCGTAACCGAAACCGTAAATGAGAATACTGGCAAAGAATAAAAAAGTGCTGGTCGTGCCGAGCGTGAGAAAGAGAAGGCAGCCGAGCAGGCCGAAGCAACCGCAGGCGACGCCGGTGAAGACCGCGTTTTTGGAAATGTCGCGGATAAAACCGAGAATGAATTTGCCGGCCACGCCGCCGACCATGATACAGGAGGCGGCCAAGCCGATAATGGCCGGATCGAATTCGCGCGCCGCGGCCAAACCGGCGATGCGCTGATTGATCGAGGCGGTAGACACAAGGCAGGAAACCATCAAAATCGCCAGCCAGAAAGGCGCGGAAGCCAGAGCGGAACTGGCCTTGACCCCGGACAGCGCGGCGGCGCCCGATGTGCTGGCGGCGGCTTCCCCGCCCCAGGGCTGCACGCCCTTATCCTTGGGGAATTTGCGCACGAGAGCCAGCGTGAGCGGAATGACGACGACGGCGACTATGACGGCTATGGTGAGACGCACGTTGCGCCAGCCGTACGCCGCGATCTGCTTCGTGATGATCGGGTTGCAGATAGCCGGGACGATATTGACGAAGCAGGCGGCCAGACCCAGCGCCACGCCTTTTTGCACTGTAAACCAGTTGTTGATCATCATGGGGATGGGGATATACATCAGCATGCCCCCGAGGATGCCGGTGATAAATCCGTAAACATTCCACTGCCAGACGGAGGTGTAAAAGGCCGACCAAACATGAGCCAGGCACCAGACCAGCGCCACGCCGGCCAGAATGTAGTGCGTCTTATTGTAGGAACTGTAGATTTTGCCCGCTATCGGCGAAAAAATACCGGCCACGATGGGAAAAATCGTCATGAAAAAGGAGGTCTGCGTTATGCTCCAGCCCATTTCCGCGGAAACCGGCGCGTAGTACAGACCGACGGTGTTGCCCATGAGACCGAAGACCAATCCGGACCAAAAGAGGGCGCTGACCGCGACTACCCAAGGATAGCAGCTTTTATTCCCAATATTTTCCATTTTGTGAGATCCTCCTTATTTGTTGATAACGCCGGTCTCGTACAGACGGGCGATGTCCGCCGCCCCGTATTCCAATTCCTGTAAAATATCCTCGTTGTCTTCGCCGTAACGGGGCCCGCCGCGATAGATCCGGCTCGGATTATTCTTGAAAAAAGGGATGGCGTTGACGCCCAAGACTTCTTTTTCCGTGCCGGGATCCAGCCAGGAGGTAAAAGTTCCGCGCGCCAGGTAGTGAGGATGGTTTTTCATCATCTCGTAGGTCATGACGGCGCTGCACGGTATTTGCAGGGCGTTGAGGGCCTCGTTCACCTCCTCCGCCGTATGGGCGGCGCAGTAGGCACTCATGGCGGCGCGGATTTTTTCCCCGCGCGGATGATCGTCCCGGTTGATAACGCCGTGCGGTTCGGTAAAATCCGGATCGCCGCCGAGGCCGATAAGATTTTCTAATTTTTGGAAAATAGCGGCGCCGCCGATAGCCGTCATAACAAAATTGCCGTCCCCGCAGACCTGCACATTCGGCAGGGCGCAGACCGCGTTGCCGTAGATCCCCATCCGCGGCGCCTGCAGACTGCGGTTCAGCCCATCCATCAGGTAATCGGCCTGGATACGGGCCATCGCCTCAAACTGGGTGACGTCAATGCTCTCGCCCCGGCCGGTTTCCCGGGTGCGGTACAGGGCGGCCAGCGCGGCCCAGGCCGTGAATAAGGCCGTCACATAGTCGCAGGTATAGGGCTTGACCGGCAGCGGCGCTTCCGGCGTGCCGTTCACCGCGAGAAAACCGCTGAAAGCCTGACCGATCGGGTCATATGAGGCGCGGCTCACATAGGCGGGATCGCCGGTTTGCCCATAGCCGGAAATATGGGCGACGACCAGACGGGGATTGATTTCCCACAGCGTCTCGTCCGCCAGATCCCATTTGGCCCAGGCGCCGCCCTTGGAAGACTCAATCAGGATATCGCTGCGCTTGATCATTTTTTTCAGGACGGTTTTGCCTTCCGGCGCGCGAATGTCCAAGGCGATGGTGCGGTTGTTCCGGTGTTCGACTGTCCAGCAGTCGCCGATACTGCGCAGCATGTCCCGGGCCGCGGCGCTCTCGACGCTGACGACGGAAGCCCCCTGTTCGGCGAACAGACTGCAGGCCGCCGGACAGGCGATGGCCGCGCCTACGCTTAATACTTTTACCCCCTGCAGATTACCGAATACCGGTATTTCGCTTTGTTTCAATACTTTACTCCTCCTTCCGCCGCTGCTTAGGCGCGCTGATCCGCCCTGCTCCCGGCGTCAACATATCAGTGCAAGATTTATGCCAGTAATACGGCCGCCGGGGAATTATTTTACGCGGCGCCGCAAACGACGAAAGTTCAGCCGCTGAAAAAAAACGGGAGCGCCGCCGGTGCTAATTTTACGCGGGCCAAAACTGAACAAACTGTTCAATTTTTGCCTGTCAAAGCGTTATCCGCCGCCGGAGCGCTTTGTTTTTGACGGAATTTTTGCTATACTTTTAAGGTAACATAAGATCCGGCAAGGCGCCAGTGCCCTGTGACATCTAAAACTTGTCAGCAAGCGACGGGAGGGATTGCTTTGAGCTATGATCAGGAAAAAATGCTGGAAGCTTGGAAGACCTACGTCAGCCAGAATATCGTTCTGGAGGCGGTGCGGCCGGAGATCGCCCGTTCCTGGCGGCGCTGCCGGGCGAGCGGGCTGGATCCGTGGTCCGCTGATTTTCCCCGTCACGACAAGGAACTGCTGGCCAAAAAACAAGCGGAAAACCGGGAACTGCTCCGGGCGGCCGAGCCGATCCTGGAGTTCCTGATGGCGCTGTTCAACTGTAATATCAGCCTGAGCGACAAATCCGGCTTTGTGTATAAATTCGTCTCCCCTTTTTCGGTTTACACGCGCACATACGGCACTTTTCAGCATGAAACGGCCGTGGGCAACGGCAACGTCACCATCGCCCTGCGGGAAAAAAATCCGGCCCGGGTGGACGGTTACGAGCATTACCGGGCGGTAGCCCACAATTATTCGGGCGTCAGCGCCCCGCTCTTTCACGGCGGGGAATTCATGGGCCTTTTGAATATGAACGATCCTTTCCGCCTCCTGCCGGACTCGGCCCTGCGCTGCTGTCAAACGGCGGCCGCCGCCGCGGTCGGCTGTTTTGCCGCCGCGGAGCGGCCGAGATCCACGCTGTGGCACGCTCTGGCCGAGCAAACGCCGGAGGCCGTGCTGGTGCTGGACAGACGGGGCCGGATCCGGGCGGCCAACCGGGTTTGGCGGCGGGCGTTTTCCGGGGAAGCGGATCCGCTCGGCCGGAATTTGGGTGATTATGTGCCTGATAAGGAAGATTTGGCCGCTCTCCGCCACGGACGGAACGGCCGGCCCGGGACGCCGGTCCTCGCCGGCCGGACCGGGGAGGCGTTTTGCCTGGCCCGCCGGTGCGTCATGCCTTTGCCGGAGGAAGAACACGTCGTCCTCGTGCTGACGGCGGGCGGCGGCAGACCGCGGGTCATGCCCGGCCCGGCCGCGGAGCGTCCGGATTATGTCGGGGAAAGCTCCGCCTGGCAAAAAGTGGATGCGGCGGTGCGAAAGATCGCCGCCCGTCCGACCGGCGTCCTCATCCTCGGCGACACCGGCACAGGCAAAGAAGTCGTGGCCCGGGCCATCCACCGTCGCAGCGGCCGGCCGGGGCCTTTTGTGCCGGTCAATTGCGGGGCCGTCCCCAGAGAATTGCTGGCCAGCGAGTTGTTCGGCTATGAAGGCGGCGCTTTCACGGGCGCCCGCTCCGCCGGCGCCGCCGGCAAGGTGGAATACGCCGAAGGCGGCACTTTGTTTTTGGACGAGATCGGGGAGATGCCGCCCGACATGCAGGTGGTCCTGCTGCGGGTGCTGCAGGAACAGACGGTGACCCGCCTTGGTTCCCAAAAGATCCGCAAGCTCAATGTGCGCGTTATCGCCGCGACGAACCAAAATCTGGAACGATTGATCGCCGAAAAGAAATTTCGCCGCGATTTGTACTACCGGCTGAGCGTTTTTGAGATCAGGCTGCCTCTGCTGCGGGAACGCGCATGCGATATTCCGCTCTTAGCCGCCTATTTTAACGATATGCTGGCGGCGCGTTTCCATCTGACGCCTAAGCCTCTGCCGCCGGAAATACTGCGGCTGTTCGCCCGTTACCCCTGGCCGGGCAATGTGCGCGAAATGCGCAACGCCGTCGAGCGCCTGCTCATCATGTCGGAAAACGCGCCGCCGAGTATTGATTTTCTGCCCGCCGCCCTGGCGGATTTCGCGGCGACCGCGCCGGCGGCGGAGGGAACGCCCCTGCCCTCGCCGCGCCTGCTGACCCGGGAACAAATATGCCGGGCGCTGGAAAAACACGGCGGCAATCTGTCTCACGCCGCCAGAGAGCTGCATATCGCGCGTAACACTTTGTATCGGAAAATTGAACAGTTTGATATAAAACTGAAGGTTTCCGTCAAGAACGACTGACGGCGGTCCGGGCGGGCGAAGGCGCGCCGGTTCGGCGCCGGCGTGTTTTTCTGCGCGCTTTTTTGGCGCTGGCACATAATTTGCTAAGAATACAGTACAGGTGAGACTTAACTTTAAATCGAGGAGGGAATTATGACGGAGCAGTTTCCCCTGTTGAGCGCCCCGCTGCGCCTGAGAAACAGAGTGTTGAAAAACCGCCTTATGACGACTTCCATGTCTCCGGGCCGCGGTTATGTGGACATGGACGGCACGGCGCAGCCCCGTTTTATCCATTATTTGGAAGAAAGGGCGCGCGGGCAAGTGGCGCTGATCTGCCAGACCGTGGCCATGTTTCCGCGCCACCCGGATCAGCATGATCATCTGTACCCGCTGCCGATAGCCTTCGCCGAAAGCGATCTGCCTAATCTGCGCCGGATGGCCGAAGCCGTACACAGCCATTCCGGCTTGCTCGCGGGCCAGCTGTACGCCGTCCACGACTGGAAGGCGGCGGCGGAAGACCGGGAAGAACACTGGGGCCCCTCCGATGTGCCGGTGCTGAAAAACTCCCCGCCCATCCGCGTCATGAGCAAAGAGGATATCGCCCTTTTCCGGCGGCAAATGACGCACAGCGCCTTGCTTTTGCAAGCAGCGGGCTGGGACGGGGCGGAGGTCATGGCCGGCGTCGGCGGCATCCTGAACCGGTTTCTCTCCCGGGCCACGAACAAACGGGAGGACGAGTACGGCGGCAGCCTGCAAAACCGCGTCCGCCTGACGACGGAGGTGATCCGCGACCTGCGGGCCGCCTGCGGCGAAGATTTTATCATCACCGTGCGCTGGTCGCCGGTCGAATACATCCTGGGCGGGCATGAAATTACCGATTCGCTGGCGGTGGTCCCTTATCTGGAGGAAGCCGGCATGGATCTGCATAATCTGGCGGTCGGCTGGCATGAATCATCCGCGGCGCTGACCACGAAGGACGTGCCGGACGGCCATTGGGTCTGGATAGCGGCCGCGATAAAATCCGTGGCCCGCCTGCCCGTGGCTCAGGGTTATCGGATGACCGATCCCTGGGTCATGGAGGAGATCCTGCGGCAGGGCAAGGCGGACGTGATCGCCGGCCTGCGCTACAATATCGCCGATCCGGAATTTCCCCGCAAAATCATGGAAAACCGGCCGCGGGAAATAAAACGCTGCATTACCTGCTGCCGCTGTATCGACGACGCGGTCAGCGCCGGCCGGCCCCTGAACTTTTGCGGCGTCAATCCGCGGATGGGGCCGGAGCTGGACGAATCGCCGCCCCCCGCCGCCGCCAGACGCAAGGTCGTCGTCGTCGGCAGCGGGCCGGCCGGTCTTGCCGCCGCGGAGACCGCTTTTGCGCGCGGACATCAGGTGACTGTGTACGAACGCGGGCCGAGGCCGGGCGGCTGTCTGCTGCTCAGTTCCGTCTTCAGCCCCACTTATGAGCTGCTGCTGCAATACTATAAACAGTATTTGGCGGCGCATCCGGATATCCGGCTCCGCCTCAACACGCCCTTTACCCCGGAATTGCCGCGCCGTCTGGAGGCGGACGCCGTGATCGTAGCCACGGGTGGGGTTCCGATCGCTCTCGGCGCGCCCGGAGCGGAGCGGGACAATGTAGTGCAGTCGCATGATTTTCTCAGCCTGCTGAACGGGCGGCCGCCGCGCGCGGGATCCAGCCCGTGGCGGAACTTTATGTGGCGGAGCGGGGCGATATTTTTGCGCTTCTGCTACACGCCCGCTCTGGCACGAAAATTTATGGCGCGCGTGTCCTGGCCGCTGGGCCGCAGGCTGGCCGTCGTCGGTGGCGGGCTGCCCGGCTGTGAACTGACGAAGGAAATGATGAAACACGAGCGGGAGATCACGCTGCTGGAGGAAGGCAAACGCATCGGCGCCGACGTCGGCGGCAGCGACCGCTTCCTCATGATCTCGGCCTTCCGCCAGGCGGCGAACGTGCGGCTGGAACCGCTGAGCCGCGTGACGGCCGTGACGGAGACGGGCGTCGCCGTGCAAAAAGAGGATGGGACCTGTTTTACCGTGGAAGCGGACACCGTGGCCGTGACGCTGGGATTTGCCGCCAACCGGCAATTGGCGCGGAGGTTGCGGCAGGCGGGGGCCGGGGCGGTATACGAGGCCGGCGACTGCCTGGAACCGGCGCGCATAGCGGACGCGACGAAAGCCGGCTATCTGGCGGCGCTGAAAATTTGAAAAGGGGAAAAATGACGGACACCATATACGTAAAGCATAGCGGGGAGATCGCCTGGCTGATCCTGAACAAACCGGAGCGGAAAAACGCCCTGGACGGCCGCATGATGGATCTGCTGCGGGAAAGCCTGACGGCGCTGGAAGAAAACGACGAGACGCGCGTGATCATCCTGCGCGGCGAGGGCGGGGTGTTTTCCGCCGGCGGCGATATGCGGCAAAACACCGGCGGGGAAATCACGCCGGAGCAGTCGCGCCGCCTCCTGCAAAAATATGTACGGGCGGTCGAAGCGGTGCGGCGGATCGAGAAACCCGTACTGGCGATGGTAGACGGATACGCCGTCGGCGGGGCCATGAGCCTGGCCCTGGCCTGTGATCTGGTGACGGCTTCCGAGCAGGCGTTTTTCTGGCCGAATTTCACCTTGCTGGGGATCGTGCCGGAATTGGGGCTCACGGCGCTCCTGCCGCGTTTGCTCGGCCCGCAGCGCGCCAAGGAAATACTTTTTACCGGACGGCGTCTCAGCGCCAGCGAGGGTTGGCGGCTGGGTCTTGTCAACCGCGTGCTGCCGGGGCCGGAACTGGAGGAAGGGACGCTGGCGCTGGCCCGCGAGCTGGCGGCTGTTTCCCCTGTGTCTCTGCAATTGACGAAAAGTATGATCAACCGGGCGGCGGCGCCGGAACTGGATATGGCGACGCAGGCGGAGTCCGTCGCTTCGCCTTTCTGCACGCAGACGGACGCCTATAGAGAGGCTGCTGCCAAATTTTCCCAAAAAAGGACTTGAGCGATGCCGTATCAAAATGTAGCGGAACTTTTCCTGCTCAATACGCGCCGGTTCCCAGGCAAGACGGCTTTGATCGCCGGCGGCCGCCGTCTCTCTTACGCCGAACTGAATGACGAGATCAACCGTCTGGCCCGGGGTTTTCTCACGCTCGGCCTGCGGCCCGGGGATAAAGCCGCCTATTTATTGCGCAATTGCCCCGAATTGATCGAAGTGTATTACGCCCTGCAAAAAATCGGCGCCGCGGCCGTGCCGCTGAATCACCGGCTGGCGGCGCCGGAAATCGGGCGGTTGCTGCGGTTCAGCCGCTGCCGCCTTTTGGTGTGCGGGGAGGAATTTCAGGATAAGCTCCCGGCGGCGGACGGTCTGCCGGAGTTGTTGCTCCTCCATCGGACGGAGAGCGGCGCGGCGGCCGCCGGGCCCCTCTCTCTGCGGGCCGCCGCCGCTTTGGGCGGCGGCGGGGAGGAACCGGCGCTGTTCCGGGACGCCGCCGCCGTTTCCCGCCTGCAATTTACCG
>JAISEW010000189.1 GCA_031263945.1 Gracilibacteraceae bacterium
CGCACATTCATTCGTTGTCGCCATCCTCCGCTTTCAAATCGGCAAGGGCGGCGCTGACAGACTTGCCGCGAACACCTTTGCCTTTGCTCCGCTCCATGTCGGCAAGCGCGGCAAGCGTAATTTTGTTGTATCTTGGTATTTTAAGCTCAAATGGCAGACCGCCGTGCAAAATCGACTGACGCAGGAACATATTGATCGCGTCAGACATGGTGATCCCAAGTTGCTGGAAAATAGCGCTGGACTGAACTTTGGTCAGTTCATCCGTCCGGAACTGAATAGTTGGCATCGGATCATCTCCTCTCAGATAATAGGATACCCAAAAATTTTCGTTTTGTCAACACAATGTAACTACAAATTTGTAATTTTGAAAGAGCAATAAGACTGTCCGCCGCCCTTATCGTTGGCGGCATCACAATAACATCGTGACGGGCATGGATTCCGGGACAAGCCCGGAATGACGGGAACCCAGGCGTAAACGCGGGTCTGGATTGCTTCGCTTCGCTCGCAATGACGGCTCTGAAGTGTAACCCTATGATTTATAACTACGCCCCCCACTCCCCGCCGTGTTGACGAACTTCGCGAAAAAATGTATAATAGCCCCTGTAGCGACCGTTTGGGCGTCGCTTTGTTTTTGAACTTGTTTGCATAAGACCATATAAAAGGAGCGCGGCTGCGGTGACTCCTCTCGCTATCCTGAAACAATACTTCGGTTATGACGCGTTCCGCGCCGGGCAAGCCGAGCTTATAGACGCGCTCGTCTCCGGGCGGGACGCGCTTGGCGTTATGCCCACGGGCGCGGGCAAGTCGCTGTGCTATCAGGTTCCCGCTATGGTCCTTCCCGGTGTGACGCTTGTGGTCTCCCCGCTGATCTCCCTGATGCGCGACCAGGTGCAGGCGCTGTGCGCCAACGGTGTTCCCGCGGCTTTTCTCAACAGCTCGCTGACAGAAACGCAGTGGAATAAAGCGATGGCGGGCGCCCTCGGGGGCCGGTACAAAATCATCTATATCGCGCCGGAGCGCCTGCTTTCGCCGTCTATGCGGGAACTCGCCCAAAATCTGCGGATCTCTCTGGTCGCCGTCGATGAAGCGCACTGCGTCTCGCAGTGGGGACAGGATTTTCGCCCGGCTTATCTGGACATTCCCAAGTTTGTCGCGGGTCTGCCCGCGCGTCCCGTGTTGGCCTCGTTCACGGCGACCGCCACCCCGCGCGTGCGGGAGGATATTCTCGCGGCGCTGGGCCTGCGGGACCCGCTGACAATGGTGACGGGATTTGACCGACCCAACCTGTATTTTGAGGTCAAACAGCCAACAGACAAATACGCGGCCCTCGCGCGGTATCTGAAAGAAGCGGACGGCTGCGGCGTCATATACTGCTCTACCCGCAAGGAAGTGGAAAGCGTCGCCGAACGGCTGCAAACGGACGGCTGCGCGGCGGCGCGGTATCACGCGGGACTGCCTGACGGCGAACGGAGCCGGGCGCAGGACGATTTTCTCTATGACCGCGTAAAAGTCATCGTGGCGACGAACGCCTTTGGCATGGGGATCGACAAATCCAACGTGCGGTTCGTGATCCACTACAACATGCCGCAGAACGTGGAAAGCTACTATCAGGAAGCGGGGCGCGCCGGCCGGGACGGTCTGCCCGCTGACTGCGTTTTATACTATGCCCGCAAGGATATAAACACCGCTCTTTTTCTGATCAACCGAAGCGAAAACCCCGCGGAGATCGCCCGGAATAAACGGCTGCTCGGCCAAATGGAGCAGTACTGCGAGACTGACGGCTGTCTGCGGCAGTATATGCTCAATTATTTCGGCGAGCAGGCTGAGGGCGGCTGCGGCAGCTGCGGGAATTGCACCGGCAGTTTTGACGAAACCGACGCGACCGTGGACGCGCAAAAAATCCTCTCCCATATTCTGCGGCTGAACCGGGCGGGCAAGCGGTTTATGTTCACCCATACGGCGGATATTCTGCTGGGGAAGTCGGAGGATTTTACCGATCTGTCCACATTCGGGATCATGAAAGGCGTCCCGCGCCGCTATATCCGCCGGCTGATCACCAGATTGACGGCCTTGGGCTATATTTATGACGACGGTTATCTCAGCGTCATGCCGAAGGCGAAAGAAGTGCTGTTCGGCGGCGTGAGCGTCACGATCCGCGGGAATAAGCCCGCATCCTCCGTGGAAAAAGGGCGGCCCGGGAAAAGCGCCGCCGCGCCCGGCTATGCCGTATCGGAGAGCCTGCTGGCCAAGCTGAAAGCACTGCGTCTGGACATCGCCCGCGAGGACAAAGTGCCGGCGTTTATCGTCTTTTCCGACGCCACTTTGACGGATATGTGCGTGAAACGCCCGCGCTCCGAGGAGGAAATGCTGGCTGTCAGCGGCGTGGGCCGGGTCAAGATGGAGCGCTACGGCGGACGGTTTTTAGAAATTTTGGGAGAAAACGATGATTGAATTGCGTGGGAAATACAACAGCGCCAAGGTTTTCACGGACAATATGGAAAATACTGCCATTTCGCAGATCGTCAATCTGCTTAATCAGGAATTCACGGCGGGCAGCGTTATCCGCGTCATGCCGGACGCCCACGCCGGCGCGGGCTGCACGATCGGGACCACGATGACGGTCACGGATAAGATCGTCCCCAACCTCGTGGGGGTGGACATCGGCTGCGGCATGGAAACTGCCGTGCTGAAAGAGACTCGGGCGGAGCCGCAGCAACTGGATAAATTCATTCAAACCAATATCCCGGCCGGCCATTCGGTCCGCGCGGCCAGTCATAAATTCGCCGGCGAAATCGACCTGACCGAGCTGCGCTGCGCGAAAAAAATAAACCTGCCCCGGGCGGAGCGAAGTCTCGGCACTTTAGGCGGCGGCAATCATTTTATCGAGCTGGACCGGGACGAGGAAGGCCGTCTCTATCTGGTCGTTCATTCCGGCAGCCGTCAGGCGGGGAAGCAGACGGCGGAATATTACCAGGACGCGGCCTGGCGCGCTTTGACCAGGAAGGCCGGCGACCGCCGGGAACTCATCGCCTCGCTGAAAGCGGCCGGGCGGGAAAAAGAGATCGAAAGCAGCGTCCGCCAAAGCCAAAGTACCGTAAACGTAAACAGAGCTCTGGCTTATGTGGAAGACGCGCTGTTTGACGATTATCTGCACGACATGGGCATATTGCAGCGTTATGCGGAACTGAACCGGCGCGCCATTGTTTACGATATTTGCCAGGCTATGAAATTCCATATCGCGGATCAGTTTACCACTATTCATAATTATATAGATATGAAAACCATGATTTTGCGCAAAGGCGCTATTTCCGCTCAGGCGGGCGAGCGGGTGCTGATCCCCCTCAACATGCGGGACGGCAGCCTGATCTGCACGGGCCTGGGCAACCCGGACTGGAATTACTCCGCTCCGCACGGGGCCGGCCGCCTGATGAGCCGTTCCGCGGCCCGGGAGCAAGTCACGCTCACCGATTTTAAACAGGCCATGCAAGGGATATATTCCTCGACCGTCAGCCGGGAGACGATCGACGAGTCGCCTTTCGCCTACAAACCGGCGGCAGAGATCATGGAAAACATCGCGGAGACGGCGCGGATCGACAATATCATAAAGCCGCTGTACAATTTCAAGGCGATGTGAAATCTTTCACTATCCGGCGGCCGGCGCTGCGAGAACCCTCGCGCGTCAGCAACTCACCCTTCCGATTTCAATGACCGTATGCTGCTCGGACTGAAGGGGACTATGAGCGAAGCAGAGCTTCATTACCTGTACGCTCGGATGAAGGGTGGAC
>JAISEW010000239.1 GCA_031263945.1 Gracilibacteraceae bacterium
CGGTAAAACTCAGCGGAATAAAGCGTTCAAACCAACTGAGCGCCGCGGCCAGGCAGACGAGCATGGCAATAAAAGCCAGCCCTCTGATTTTGAAATATTCGGGACTGTGGGTATTATCACCCATCGGTTGCGCGCACCTCCCGGTCGACGAGACTTCGTTAATCAGGCGAAAAACGTGAAAACCACCGCGGCCAGCCCCAGGGCGAGCAGCAGAAAATCCGCCGTGCCCAGACGCAAAGGGTAAAGACCTGTTCGAGGGCCCTCACCGTAACAGCGGCTCATGAGCGCTACGCTCAAATGTTCCGCCCGTTCCGTCGCCCGGTGAAAAAGCGGTATGAAAATCGTCGCCAGCGCCCGCGCTCTTTGAGGGGGCCCGCCTTCATCCCAGCGGGCGCCGCGGGAAATTTGCGCCTGCGTGATGCGCTCCGCTTCCTCAGTCATCAGCGGCAAAAACCGGAGAGCCAGAGCGAGCATAAGGGCAATGTCGCCGGGGTCAAGCCCCAGACGGCGCAGCGGCGCGAGCATGGCGGCCAGACCCTCCATGAGACGGATAGGCGTCGTGGTGTAAGTGAGTAAAGAAGAACCGGCGAGAAAGAATATGATCCGCGCCGCCCAAACCAGACCGGTGAGCAGCCCTTCCCGTGAAACACTCAGACCGCCCGCGCGCCATAAGGTCTGACCGGGCAGCGTCAAGGCCGCGATCCCGATCATGAAAAGCAAAAAACCCGTAAAACCGCCGAGCCCGCGCAGCATTTTCCCCGGCGGCAGTCCGGCCAGCGCCGCGAGGATGAGAGGCCAGACCGCCAGTACCGCGTAAGCGGCCGGTGTTCGCGCTCCGGTCAAAGCGATGAGATACAGCAGCGTCAATGTCACCTTGACGCGCGGATCGAGACGGTGGATGAGGGAATTGCCGGGCAGATACTGCCCCAGAGTAATATTAAACATCCAGTTCCTCACTAGGCGCAAACAAGGCGGAAAGATGCGCCGCCATTCCATCCACGGTCGGGATGTCCTGCCTGACCGGAACACCCCGCGCGGCCAGCGCCTGGGCGAGCCGGGTCATGACCGGCGGCGGCAGCCCGGTTTCCGCTTGCAGGAGGACTTGCGGCAAATGGCCTGTCAGGGCTGTTTTTTCCGTCCGCAATACCAGCAGACGTTCCGCCAGCGGCGTCGCTTCCTCTATATCATGAGTGACAATGACCAGCGCCCGTTTCGCCCCGTCCCGCCATTCCCGCAGCCGGGCCAGCAGACGCCGGCTGGCCAGGGGATCCAGGCCGGCCAGCGGCTCGTCCAAGGCCAGCACGGAGGGACGCGCGGCGATGATCCCCGCCAGCGCCGCCCGTCGTTTTTCCCCGCCGGAAAGCGTCTGCGGCGACCGGGTCATGACCTCCGGCGCCAAATCCGCCATCAGCCGGGCTTCTTCCACGCGGGCCGCCGTTTCTTCCGCGTCCAGGCCCTGGCGACGCGGAGCGAACGCTATATCTTCCCATACGGTGGGCGCGAACAGCTGCTGTTCCGGGAATTGGAGCGCCAGCCCCACTGCCGCGCGGGCGGCCCGCAGCGCTTTTTTATCCCGATTTATATCCGCGCCCCGCAGCATCACCCGGCCGGCGGTGGGGCGCAGCAGCCCGTTCAGGTGGCGGAGCAACGTCGATTTGCCGGCGCCGGGCACGCCAGTGACAAGCCATGTTTCCCCGGCCCGGATCTCCAGGCTCAGATCCCGCAGGACCGGCGTGCCGTCGGGATAAACGCAGCTCAGGTTTTCCAGGCAAAGCAGGGCTTCAGAAGCCATGAATTTCTTCGCGCTCCCGCCGCGCCCATAGCGCGGTCAGAGCGTCGGCGCAGGATCCAGGCGACAGCGCCGGCCGCTCAGGCGCGGGACAGCCCGCCGCGGCAAGCTTTTGCAGCAATATGCCGCAGGGGGGCGGCAGAATCCCGTAGTCGGCTGTATCCGGCCGGCTCAGTATATCCGCCGGAACGCCGTCCAGGGCGACGACCCCGCCGCGCAGCACTACCAACCGCTCCGCGCGCAGAGCTTCTTCCGCGCGGTGAGTACACCAGAACACTGTCAGGTTTTTCCGCCGCCGCAGAGCGCAAACCATATCCAGTATTTCGTCCCGGCCGGCCGGATCCAGCATGGCAGTGGCTTCGTCCAGCACTAAGGCCTTCGGTCTCAGAGCCAGAGCGCCGGCCAGAGCCAGTTTTTGTTTTTGCCCGCCGGAAAGCCGTCCGACATCTTTGAAGCGCAGAGATTCCAGCCCCGTCAATCGCAGCGCCTCATCCGTCCTCTCCCGCACCTCGGTCGAGGGGAGCCCCAGGTTGCCGGGCCCGAAAGCCACGTCTTCCTCCACGGTCGTAGCGACGATCTGGTCGTCCGGGTTTTGGCTGACCAGACTCACCCGGCGCCGGATCAGCGCTCTGTTTTCCGCCGCCGCGGTCGACAGGCCGTCGATGAGTATTTCGCCCGCCTGCGGCAGCAGTATCGCGTTCAGCAATTTCGCCCAAGTGGACTTACCGGAGGCGCTCGCGCCCATGAGCGCCGTGAAACTGCCGGCCGGAGCGCTGAAGGTCAGGCCGCGCAAGGCCGGCGGTCTGTCGGCCCCATATGAAAAAACCACGTCATTCAGCGCAAATATGCCGCTCGCCTCCGCTTATCCCGCAAATATTAGCTCGAGCTAATCACTTGATTCTACCATTCCGCCCGCCGTTTGTCAACACTTGCCGAAATCAGGGTGGTGCCTAAACGCCTGTGGCCTGCGGCACAAGGCGCTCTATAAGGCACGCTGCGGTCTCGACTACGCCGCTAAAGCGGCAGTCTCGTACCTGAGACAGGAAACGGGGATGGATTCCGGCATAAAGCCGGAATGACGGCTGGGGAGAGACGACCGGCTTAAAACAGTAACGTCAAAAGAATATTTTTCCGCGATAGAAAATACTGCGTTTTTTGTGACCGGGCAGTGATATAATATCCTTGAATGGTGTGTCGATTACCCATAAATGTCATAAAATAATCAGTATGAAGGGCGGGAAAATCAATGGACTGCAGGAAAAAGCCGCTGGCGATTCTTTGCGTCGCGCTTATTGTGGCGGCCGCGCTGTCGCCGCAGATATTCGCGGCGGGCGCAGATCTCATCACCCAGAGGATCGGCGGCGCCGACCGCTACGCCACCGCGGCGGCCATAGCGCAGGCCGGCTGGCAGGCGGCGGAGAACGTCATCCTAGCCGGCGGCGGCGACGCCAATCTCGTGGACGCCCTGTCCGCGGCCCCGCTGGCCAAGCTGCTGAACGCTCCCATCCTTATTTCTGAGAGCGGTCGACTGACGCCGGTCACCGCCGCCGAACTGAGACGGCTGGGGGCCAAGACGGCGTATATCGTCAGCGGAGCCGCCGTCGTCACTCAGGCGGTCCAAGATGAGATCCGGGCTATGGGCATAACGGTCGTCCGGCTTGGGGGAGCGGACCGGTTCGCCACTTCGCAGAATATCGCCCGGGAGATCATCAAACGCGGGGGCGTTGACACCGTCGTGGTCACCACGGCCTATACCAATGCCGACGCCCTGTCCATCGCCTCTATCGCCGCCGCC
>JAISEW010000012.1 GCA_031263945.1 Gracilibacteraceae bacterium
TGGTAAAACAGCGCCCGGTTTTGCACTTCATACTGCCGGCGCGCCGCCGCCTGGCGCAGCGACTGTTCGGCAAAAGCGCCGGCTGATTTCAGATTGCCTTTGTAAAACTGGAGTTCCCCGCGGGCCAGATCGTCCAGCCCGGACATGCAGCCGTCTAGGATCTTGGACACATGGGGGATCGCCCCGGTCAGCGTTTCTATATATTCTTCCATGGCGCCGCTTCGCGCCGTGCCGACCTTGGAGGCCCAGGCGTTCAGGCTGATGCTGGTGAAAGTGAACTGCTCGGCGTAGGAATCCGGCCGGTAATATTCCTCCGCTTTTTTCATGAAAACGTCAAAATCACAGCGGCCGGTGTCAGGCAGCGTCAGGTAACTGATGACACCTAATTCCACATAGGCGCCGCAAAGGATCTGGCAGTTGAAATCCGAATCCGGCAGGGCCGAGTATTTAGCGACGCGGGCTTTCAGCTCCGCCGCGGCCTCGGCGTAACGGCCGATGCTGATGAGCAGGCGCGAGTGCTGATAGTGGTAAGCGGCGATTTGTTCCAGCAGATTCGCCGGGCCGCTGTCATAGAGCCCCAGGAGAAAACGAACCTGGGCAAAGGGGATCTGCGTGGGGAAACAGCGGGCGACGCGGACGAGGGCTTCATATTCGCCGGCCTTGTGATAATAAGCGACGGCGTCCGCTTTGTAATCGTTTTTTTCGCACCAGCGCGCGGCTTCCAAATACACGGCCCGTTTTTCTTCTTCCGTGAGGATATCCTGTTTTTGCCTGAGATAATCGAGAAACAGGTGATGGATATGGTAGGCGTTCAGGTAGATATCATAGCGGATAAAAGCGCTGATTTTTTCCATTTCGCGCACCAGCGTCTCGTCGCCGGCCAAAGTGAAGATCAGATCCGTAGAAAGATGGTCGATCAGCGACAGCCGGACGAGAAAACGCCGCAGCCGTTCCGATATGGCGAGAAAAACCTCGCTCTCGATCATGCTGAAAACGTTTAACTTCATGGCTGTGCGGGCGCCGCGCTGACGGGCGGGGGATTTTTTCAGAGACAGGCCCACCAAATTCAGGGCAAAAGCCCATCCGGCCGTGTCGTTGTAAATATCGGCGACGCTCTGAGCGGAGAGCGGGATGTCCAGCAGCTGAAAATACCGGGCCGTTTCGTCTTCCGTGAATCGCAGCTCGTCCTCATGGATGTGGGCGATCAGTCCTTTCGACAGCAGGCCGACCAAATTGATATCCGGATTTGTCCGAGAAATCACGATCATCGTTATATTCGGGAAAGGGGTCTGGGCGGCCCTTTTCATGAACCCGCGCACCGGCCCGTCTTCCAGCAGATGAAAGTCGTCAAAGACCAGAACGTATTTTTCGCCGGGCGCCAGCTCGTCTTCCGGCAGGGCCGCCACCTCCGCGAAGCGGTCGTCCGTTTCCGGAAAGCCGAGTTCCCGCATCCGGGCGGCCAGACGTTTGTTATAAAGCTCCATGGTGCGCGAGAAGCTCTCCCAAAAGCGCATAGGGGAATTGTCGCGCTCAGACAGCTGGATCCAGGCCGTGGAGGCGTCGTATTCCTGGAGGAAGGAATAGACGGCCTGGGTTTTGCCGTAGCCCGATCCGGCGATGACGGCGACGTAAGGGCTTTTGACGGCGCTGGCCAGCAGCTTTTGGACGCGGGGCCGTTCCAGATAGACGCGTTTTTCGGGCAGGAGCATCCGTTCGTTATGATAGATACGGGTTTTCATGGGAGCGCCCTGATCAAATTCCGGCTCAGGGCGATGCGGATCACATCCGCCGGATTATCCGCGCCCAGTTTCATGTAAATGGAATTTTGTACCATTTTAACCATATTGATTGGCAAATGCCGGTCCGCGGCGATCTGCGACCGGGAAACGCCCCGGTATAAATCGTTCAGGATATCCAGTTCCGTGGGGGATAGCCGCGCGTCGCCGTCGCTGAGGTTATGCGCTTTTTTGTATGCCGCCGCCACGATCGCCAGCCGTTTGGCGTAGGTCGCCGCTCTCCGCCCGATCGTTTCCAGCCAGGACCGGGGGATAGGGCAGTTCCCGTCGCGCGCGGCCGCGGCGGTCAGCGCGCGCATATCCTTGCCCAGCTCGATAAAAGGCATGGTCAGGCCGTTAGAGTGCGCCAGGTCATAAGCCTTGCCCAGCGCGGCCAGCGCCGCGTCCTTCTGTTTGAGCTGATAGCGGCAGACGGCTTCCAGCGCCTTCATTTCCAGCCTTCCGAACAGGGCGCCGCTCAGACTTTGCTCGCTCTCGATAAAAGAGAGCAGTTCCCCGTAACGGCGGCTGACGCAGTAATACCGCGCCCGGATCACGTTGCCGAAGCTGGCGTTGAAGACGCCGAGAGCGCCCGGGGCAAAATTGCCCTTGATCCAGGCGGTCACATTCTGATCCTGACCGATCATCGCGTAGTACCAGCCGGATACGATCTCAAAAGTGGTAAAACGGGGCAGATATTCTGTGAATTCCAGCTGCGCCTCCAGCTGGCGGAATATTTCCTGGGTTCTTTCGTAGCTGCCCTGGGCCGCGCCGACGCGCAGGAGGTAAAACAGCGCCCGGTTGCGCACCTCATACTGTTTGCGCGCTTCCGACCGGTACAGCGCCTGGGTGATGAATTTTTCGGCCAATTCTAAACGCCCCTTGTAAAACTGCAGCTCGCCCTTGGCCAAATCGTCCAATCCGGCCATACAGCCGTTCAAGACGTTTTCCATATGAGGGACCGCGCGTTCCAGCGCCGCTATATATTCCTCCATCGCCCCGCTTCGGGCCGTGCCGACCCTGGAGGCCCAGGCGTCCATGCTGATGCCGGTAACGGCGCCGGATTGGGGGTAAGGGCTGAGCCGGTAATATTCATCCGCTTTTTCCAGCGCCAGATCAAAATCGTAACAGTCGCTGCGGGGCGCGTCGAAATGCTTGGCGAAACCCAGAGCCTCGTAAGCGCCGCAAAGCACCTGACAGTTGAAATCGGAAGCGGGCAGGGCGGAATATTTTTCGATGCGGCCCTTGATCTCCGCGGCGGCCTCCGCATAGCGGCCCAGGCTCAGCAAAAGGCGCGTATGCTGAATGTGGTAGCGGGCGATGCCCTCCAACAGCTCCCGGGGCCCGCGCTCATAGACGCCGAGTATGAATTTGGCCGGATCCATGGGGATCTGCAGCGGGAAGTGATAGACGATGTCGATGATCGGCTCGTATTCCCCGGCTTTCTCATAGTAGGAGACCGCGTCCATTTTATAATCGTTGGCGTCGCACCAGCGCGCCGCTTTCAGATAAGTGCCGCGTTTTTCCTCCTCGGTGAGAACGTCCTGTTTTTGCCTGAGATAATCAAGGAACAGATGATGGATCAGGTAGGCCTGCGTATAGATGTCATAGCGGATAAAGGCGCTGATTTTTTTCATTTCGCCCACAAGGCCTTTGTCCTCAGCCAAAAGAGGGATCAAATCCGTGGAAAGATGGTCGATCAGCGACAGGCGGATCAAAAAACGCCGCAGTTTTTCCGAGGCCGCGAGAAAGACCTCGTCTTCGATCATTTTGAAGATATTCAGCTTCATCGCGGCGCGCGCTTCCCGCTCCTGCGAGGGGGCTTGTTTCAGGGACAGACCGACCAGACTGATGGCGAAAGCCCAGCCTGCCGTGTCGTTATAGATATTGGCCAGACCCCGGCCGGTCAGAGGGACGCCCAGCAGCTGAAAATACCGCGCCGTTTCTTCTTCGGTAAAACGCAGATCGTCCTCGCTGACGCTGACCACCAGTCCTTTGGCCAGCATCCCGACGATGTTGACGTCGGGTTCCGCCCGCGAGATCACGATCGTCGTCAAATTGGGGAAGGGCAGGCGGATGGAGCGGCGGACGAAGCGCAAAACGGCTTCATTTTCCAATAAATGGAAATCATCGAATACGATGACGTTCTTTTCGTTGAAGGGGATCTCATCCTCCGGAATCGAAAGATAGTTCATGAATTGGTCTTCCGTCTCGGGAAACCCCACTTCCAGCAGCCGCTCCGCAAAATGTTTATCGTAGAGCATGATGGTCCGCGCGAAATTTTCCCAAAACCGCGCCCCCAGATTGTCGCGCTCGGACAGCTGCACCCAGGTGGTCGCGGCGTCGTATTGCTGGAGGAAGGAATAGACCGCCTGGGTCTTGCCGTAGCCCGCGCCGGCGGAAATGACGACGAGCGGGCTCTGCACGGCGTCGGCCAGCAGCCGGTGAACGCGGGGCCGTTCCAGATAGGCGCGGTTTTCCGGGGCGATGGGTAATCCGCTGTGATATATGCGGGTATTCATAATGCCGATCACGCTTTCAGGGAACAGCTTTACTACTGAACAAACTGAATTATACCCTTATTTATACAAAAAAGCAATATATATTAGGGTGTATTTTGCGATTTTCCGACGCCGGATCCGGGATTGGAAATGTGACGCGGGAAACGGGCGCTGCGGCGGATTCCGCGATTCTATTTATTGGGATTCGGATCTAACGCGCGACTGAGGAAAATGGCATGATAGCAGTGAGGGAAAATTTCCAATATCCAGGCGGGATTCGTTATTTTGTTATTAATGATAAGGAGTGGTGATTATGTCAATACGCGTCAAAGTATTTCTCGTCATCGTGTCCGTCGTCGTGGTGATCACAGCGGCCAACATGGGCATGGGCATGTTTTTTACGCAGGATCGCCTTTTGGAAACGGTGGAAAGCGACATGGCCGTGGTCGCCGATATCGCCGACAAACTGATCACCAGTCAGATCAATCTGCTAAAGGCGAACGCCGCCGCCGTCGCCCATCATTTGCAGAACCTGAGCGGTGCCGCCCTGCGTGAGGCGCTGGCGGGGCAGACCGGTCTTTACGCGGATTTCATGGGACTGGCGGTTTTTGACCGGGAAGGGCTCGTGGACGCTTACGGGTACACGCCCACCTCGGCGGCCTTGCTGCAAAGCGAGTATATGAAGCGGGCTTTCGCCGGGGAGATGGTCATCTCGACCACGCGGCTGGATTACGCGACGCAGAAGCTGGTGTTCCTCGTCTGTGTCCCGCTGGCCGGAGAGCGCGTCCTGTCCGTGACGGCGCCGGGACAGATGTTCAGCGACCTTTTGCGGGATTTCAAGGTCTGGGAAACGGGCAACATTTTTATCCTCGACGCCCAGGGGACGATGATTGCCAATTACCGCGAGGAGATGGTCGAGCAGCGCGTCAATTTTGTCGAGATGGCGGCGGCCGATCCCGGCCTGAAGGATTTAGGAGAATTTTCCAAAAAGATGATCAGCGGCGACCGCGGGGCGGGCAGGTATGTTTTTCAGGGGGCGGAGCGGCTGTGCGTGTATACGCCGATCACGGGATCAAAGGTGGGATGGGTGCTGGCCGTGGCGGCGCCGCTCCGGGAAAGCCCGGCGGCGCGCACGCGGGAGGGTCTGGGCTTCGCGGCGGTTATTTTTCTGCTGGCGGGGAGCGTGATCGCGGCCGTCGCGTCCGGCGCCCTGGCGCGGCCTTTTCAGCGGATCGAGGAACAAAACGCTCATCTGGCCGAGCTGAACGAGATCGCCCAGAGCGCCTCGAAAGCGAAAAGCCGGTTCCTGGCCAATATGAGCCATGAAATGCGCACGCCTCTCAACGCGGTGGTAGGCCTCTCGGAGCTGATGCTTGACGCCGGGGAGACGGAGGAGATCGGCGATAATCTGGGCAAGATCCACACCGCCGGCATGACGCTGCTCAGCATCGTCAATGATATCCTGGACATTTCCAAGATCGAATCCGGAAAATTCGAGCTGATGCCGGTGGACTACGACCTGCCCAGTTTGATCAACGACACGGTGACGCTGAACATCATGCGCATCGGGGACAAGCCGATCCGCTTCGATCTGCAGATCGACGAGACCCTGCCCAGCAGACTGTTCGGTGACGAGCTTCGGGTCAAGCAGATTTGCAATAATCTGATCAGCAACGCCATGAAATATACCAAGGAAGGCAGCGTGACCTGGTCCGTCTCCTGCGAAAGAGATGAGGGCGGCGCCTGGCTCACCGCGCGCGTGGCGGATACGGGCATCGGCATCCGGCCGGAGGATCTGCGGAAGCTGTTTTCCGAGTATAATCAGGTGGATACCAAATCCAACCGCATGATCGAAGGGACAGGGCTGGGTCTTTCGATCACGAAAATGATGGTGGAGATGATGGATGGGGCGATCACCGTGGAGAGCGAGTTCGGAAAAGGGAGCGTGTTCACAGCCCGGATCCGGCAGGGCTACGTCACAGACGTGCCCATCGGGAAAGAAATCGCGGAAAACCTGAGACATTTTCATTATTGCGACAACAAGCGAAGGAGCAACGCGAAGCTGGCGCGCATCCGCCTGCCTTACGCCAGAGTGCTGGTGGTGGACGACGTGCAAACCAATCTGGATGTGGCGAAGGGCATGATGAAGCCTTACGGTATGCAGATAGACTGTGTGACCGGCGGGCGGCAGGCCGTCGGCCGGATCCGGGAAGCGAAGGTCGTTTACAACGCGATCTTCATGGATCACATGATGCCGGAGATGGACGGGATCGAGGCGGCGCGCGTCATCCGCGAGGAAATCGGCACGGAATACGCCCGAAATATTCCCATCATCGCCCTGACGGCCAACGCAATCATCGGCAACGAGAAGATGTTTCTGGAAAAAGGGTTCCAGGCGTTTATCTCCAAACCGATCGATATTATGCAGCTGGACGCGGTCGTCCGGCAGTGGCTGCGAAACAAGGCCCTGGAAAAGGAATCCGCCGCCGGGGAGACAACTGGGGAGACCGCGGGCGCGGCGCCGGAGACGGAAGCGGCCGCCGGCGGGCTGAAGATCAAGGGGATCGACGTGGAAAAATGCCTCAGCCGCTTTGGGGGCGATATGGAGACCTGCCTGCAGGTATGGCGCTCTTACGCCGCGAATACGGCGTCGCTCTTGGAGCAGATGCGGGGCGGAGCGGACGGCCCGAAGCAGATGGCGGCCTACGCGGTGGTCGCGCACGGGATCAAGGGCAGCAGCCGCGGAATCTGCGCCGACGCCGCGGGGGACATGGCGGAAGCGCTGGAGCGGGCGGCCAAAGCGGGCGACACGGCTTTCATCCGGGCGTATAACG
The DNA here is from genome assembly GCA_031263945.1 of Gracilibacteraceae bacterium. Classification (GTDB taxonomy): domain Bacteria; phylum Bacillota; class Desulfitobacteriia; order Desulfitobacteriales; family Syntrophobotulaceae; genus JAIRRL01. Next base: position 7,111 of record JAISEW010000012.1, read on the forward strand.
CTGATTTTATCCGGACCGCGGAAACGCTGCTGGAGAACCTGCGTCAGGCGCTGGACCGCGCCGGCCGGGACACGCCCAAGCCCAGGAAAGCCGAGCCGGAATCGGCGCTCCTGCGGGAGCTGAGGCGCTGCTGCGCGGATTACGATATGGACGGGATCGACGCGGTCATGGAGGAGCTGGAGCGTTTTGACTATGAGCGAGAGGGAGAATTGACGGCCTGGCTGCGGGAGCGGATCGACCGGATGGAGTTCGCGGAGATCCTGGAAAGATTGCTGGGGGCGGCGGCGTAATTACCATAAAACGAAAGGGGTGATCCCAATGACAAACAAGCGCAGCAAGATCATACTGGTGGACGATAATCTGGCTAATTTGTCCATGGGCAAAAACATTCTGAAGACCTTTCACGAGGTCTATCCGGTCCCTTCGGCGGCCAAGCTCTTTGAGTGCCTGAGACGGTTTATCCCGGACCTGATCCTTTTGGATATCGAGATGCCGGAGA
>JAISEW010000030.1 GCA_031263945.1 Gracilibacteraceae bacterium
TGTGTTTATCAAGTGATATTGTCACCCTGTAAACTATCAAGGGAATATGTCCCCTCTCTCTCAAAATGGAGTATGATGGGTACATGGAAAAGGACAAGATCACAATGAGCCAATCACAGCTAAACAGATACGATATTATCAGCAAGGCCATCGCAGGCTTCATCACCATAAAGGAGGCAAGTCAGGCGCTGGGGATCTCAGCGCGACAGGTGAAGCGCCTGAAAAAGGCGGTTCGGGAGAAAGATGCGCAGGGCGTGATCCACGGGAATACGGCAAAGCCCTCGGCAAACAGGTTGCCTGACCATGTGCGGGCGACGATCCTGAAACTCTATAGGGAAAAGTACCAGAACAGTAACTTCAAGCACTTCCAGGAGATACTTTCAGAGTACCACAGCATCGAAATCTCATACGCCGCCCTGCATGGCCTTCTAGCCAGAGAAGGCATCAAATCGCCCAAGACCCGGAGACGGTTTAAGCCCCACAGAAGGAGGGCCAGACGACCGCAGGCGGGCCTGATGATCCAAGTGGACGCCACGCCATACCGGTGGTTCAAGGGGGACCGCAAAATGTACTCGCTGCACGGGTGCATAGACGACGCAACGAGCCAGGTGACCGCCCTGTACATGTGCAGGAACGAATGCCTGCACGGGTATTTTGAGACACTCAGGATGACGATCCAGACGTTCGGGGTCCCGCAGAGCTTGTACGCGGACAGGCATACCATTTTCCAATCGCCGAACACAAAAAAGCATGAGATAGACTCCTCAGTCCCCGTGAATGACACGCAGTTCGGCAGATGCCTGAAAGAACTCTCCATAACGCTGATAGGCGCCAAGTCCCCTCAAGCCAAGGGCCGGATCGAGCGCCTATGGGGAACCCTCCAGAGCCGTCTCCCGGTCGAGTTCGTCATGAGGGGCATCGCCTCGCTGGAGGCCGCAAACGAGTTCTTAAAGCAGTACGTCTACGCGTTCAACAGCAACTTCGCCGTTGAGCCCAGGAACGCGCAGAACGCGTTCCGGAAGCTGCGGGCGGACGAGAACCTTGACCATGTGCTTTGTGTCAAAGAAAAAAGAGTCGTTGACGCTGGAGGCGTTTTCTCTTACGGGGGCAGAAGTTTCCAGATTGTTCACACTGGCACCATGCTCCCGGCAAAGTCGCAGATCGACGTGCTGGTAAGCGCGAACGCCGGCATCATGGCATCTTTCAAAGGTCGCGTGTTCCAGGTGCTGCCCTTCGTTTCGCCCAAGCGCCGGGTGCAAAGCGCGGAGCCCAAAGAGCCGCGCCGCCACTCGCCGCCGCCTGACCATGCATGGCGGGCCGGCCTGAAGCAACACGGGGCGCCGTTTTGGAAATACGAAGGCGAAGACGAGGACGCGTACAGGGAAACCGTCAGAGTGCTGGAGAATGCGCTTTTGGGCGGGCGGCGGTGAACTAGAGGGATACTGGTACCATATTTAACGACCTGAAATGCGCTGGAGTAACGGAGCATGTCAAGGCGACCGTGGAATACCGGAGCCGGCCTTCTAGGCCGGCGAGGATATGCCGCGAAAGCGCCTTGACATGCACGCAACCAATAAGCTGGGACTTGTCCCTGCCATACGTGGCAGGGGCTGCCCCGCGGCGAGCGACCGGTCCTTGTCGCCAATGTATCAACAACAGAACAAATATTTTGGGTGAGGGGGGTGACACTTTAAAGCGATAATTAGCTGGCTTTAGGGGTGACATTTTCACTTGATCTTGACACAACACCAATTATCCGCTTAGATCGTCTTCCCTGAATCAGGCGAAATATTTTATACTGCTTTTCTTCAGTTCCGCTTCGCTGAACAGGAGTTCGTATTCTTTTATGCCGATCATCTCCGCCGCGTCGCCGGCCAAAGCGCGGCAATCATCCTCACTGCGGGCGTGTATCATGGCGTAAACGTTATACGGCCAACCCGGCGGGCTTTCCCGCTCGTAGCAATGCGTCACTTCCGGTCTGGCCGCCAGCCGCCGGCCTGCCGTTTCCACCTGCGCGGCCGGTATCCGCCAAACCACCAGCGCGTTGGCGCTGTAGCCGATAAGCCTGTGGCGCGGGACGGCCGCCACCCGTTTTAACACGCCCTGCTCCCGCCATAAGGTCAAAGCCGCCAGAACGTCTTCCTCTCGCTGTCCCAGCCCGGCGGCCAAAGCGGCGTAAGGCCGCTCCGTGAGAGGCAGTCCGTCCTGCAAAGCGGCAATCAGGCGTTTTTCCGCGTCGGTAAACACCGGTTCGTTCATGCCGCCGCCGCTAAAAACCGCCGCGCCGCCCGCATCCTCTCCCGCGTCCCGTCGGTCCGTTTCCCACGTCTCCGTCTTCGGCGCCGGGCCCTCTCCCGGCGAATATACGGGAAAATTGACCCGCACCTTAAAATAGCGCCGCGCCGGAAGATTCAGCCATTTGTCCGCGCCGACGCGCGAGCGCATTTCCTCCGTCAGGCGCTCCAGTTCCGCCTGTCCCGGCGCGAGCAACGTACACCACATATTGTATTCATGCCGCCGCGTATAATTATGGGTGACTCCGGCATAGGCGTTGATAACGGCCGCCATCGCCTGGACGCGCCCGGCCGGCGCCCGAAAAGCGCAAAGCGTGCCCCTGTAGCCCAGGCGGCGCGAGTCAAAGATCCCCCCCAGACGGCGGATCAGGCCCTTCGTCTTGAGACGGGCGACGCGCGTCAAGGCTTCGCCCGGCGCGAGCGCGGCCCGGGCGGCCAGAGCGGCCCACGGCGCCGCCGTGAGCGGGATCTCCGTCTGGATCAAATTGAGCAGGCGGCTGTCCGCCGCGTCAAAAGCCGCCGCCATCCTAATACCCCTTGCGATCGTGGTACAAACACCACGGTTCTTCGGCCATATAACTCCCGTGATAATACCACGCTCTGGCCCGGCAGCCGCCGCATATCTTTTTGTAAGCGCATACGCCGCATCCGCCCTCAAATTCCTGCGTGCGCAGCTCCGCCAGCACAGGGCTTTGCCGCCAAATATCCGTAAACGGCTGTTCCCGCACGTTGCCAAGTTTTATATCCAGATAAGCGCAAGGCTGCACGTCCCCGCGCGGGCCGATGATGCAATAAGCCACGCCGGCCAGACAACCGCGGGTGAATCGGGTTTTTATGCCCAGTTGTTCGGCGATGCGCGTAAACTGAGGGGCGCAGGTGGGTTTCAGCTCAATTTTCACCTGCTGCTGTTTGCGCAGGATCCGCGTCAAAAGGTCCTCATACTGCTCGGCCCGCAGCGTTTCCTGCTCGATATCCGCGGCGCGTCCGGTCGGCACGAGGAAAAATATATGATGGGCGGCCGCCCCTTCCTCTATGGCAAAATCAGTTATTTTTTCCACTTCATGGTCGTTCCAGCCCATGACGGTCGTATGCACCTGAAAAGCCAGACCGGCGGCGCGGCAATGGCGCATCCCGCGCACGGCGGCCTCGTGACTGCCTTTTTGCCCGCGCAGTTGATCATGTTTGCCCTCGTCGAGACTGTCCAGACTTATGCCGATGCAGACCGCGCCCGCCTCTTTCAGGCGGGCGGCGGATTCCGCGGTCAGCAGCGTGCCGTTGCTGCCGAACACCGGCCGCAGTCCGCACTGAGCGGCATGGAGGACGAGTTCATATATATCCGGGCGCGTCAGCGGCTCGCCGCCGCTGAATATCATGATCTTAAACCCGGCCGCCGCTATTTCCGTGAGCAGTTTTTTCCCTTCCGCGGTCGAAAGCTCATCCGCGGCTTTAAGGCCCGCGTCGCGATAGCAATGCGCGCAATACAAATTACAGGCGTTAGTCGTATTCCAGGAAATTATCATGCGCCGATCTCCTCATCCGTCAGATAACAGGCGGGATCGCTGGCCCAAAAATCTCCGTGGATCGCCTCCGCCCGCGCGCGAAAATTGCCGTTGCAAATGTCCAGCCAGCGGCAAACGGCGCAGCGCCCGCGGAGCAAGGGCCGGCGATCCCTCAGCCCCGCCAGGACGGCGTTTTCCGGATCCGTCCAAATCTCGCTGAACTTGCGCTCGTTTACGTTGCCCAGGCAGTGAGACGTGAACTGGTCGGGATGAACGTTCCCCTCCCAATCCACTTGCGCGATCGCGATACCGGAGCGGTTGCCGCCGTTAGCCTTTAAGAGGGTCAGGGCTCTGGCCGCCCTGCTTTCATCCCGCCGGCGCAGACTCAGGTAAATATAGGCAGCGTCGGCGTGATTATCGACCGTCAGCACCTCTTTGGCCAGCCCGCGCCGGGACATATCTTCCGTGCGCCTGATGATCGTATCCAGCGCCGCCCGGCTTTCCGCCAGACTGACGTCTTCCTCCGCCGAACCCCGGCCTGAGTAGACGAGATGATAAAAACATATGCGCGGGATATTTTCCTGTTCCGCCAGATCGAAAATATCGTTCAGACAATGATAGTTATGCCGGTTTATCGTAAAACGCAGCCCCACTTTTTGCCCGGCGGCCAGACAATGGCGCGCGCCGGCGAGAGCGGCGGCAAAGGCTCCTTTTTTTTCGCGGAAAACGTCGTTCACTTCTTCCGTCCCGTCCAGGCTGATCCCGACGTAACTCACATCTAACCGCCTGAAGGTGTCCGCTCCTGCCGCGGTGATGAGAGTGCCGTTGGTGGAGAGTGTCACCCTGATGCCGGCGGCGCGGGCATAGGCGATGATTTCCGGCAGATCCGCGCGCGTCAGCGGCTCGCCGCCGGAAATCAGCAGCACCGGCGTCCGGAATTCCGCTAAATCGTCAATAAAAGCGCGGGCGGCCTCCATACTCATCTGGTCATATTTCCGTCCGTCCGAACCGGTATAGCAGTGCCGGCAGCGCAGATTACACGTCCGGGTGCAGTTCCAGACGACGACCGGCCCCTGGCCCCTCGCCGCGCCGTGACTCTGCTCCCGCGCCCCCGGCGCGTAACGGAGCGTATCCCCGTAATGCTCCGTATCTTCCAGCATTTTACTGACGCTGATCATGAATATCCCCTCGTTTCGTTTCGGCAAAATAAGCGCATATCGCCGCCGCCAATCCCTCCGCCGTATATTCCGCCGCTTCCGCCGCGACGGTGATCCCCAACGTTTTGGCGGCGGCCGTGGTGACGGGGCCGATGCTCACAGCGGCGGTCTTATCCCAGATCCCGGTCTCCGCGCCGCCGATCAGCGCCGCGAAGTTCCGCGCCGTCGAGGCGCTGGTAAACGTCACCGCGTCAATCCGGCCCGCGCCGAGCGCGCGGCGCACGGCGGCGGCCGCGTCCTCCTGCGGGCGCCCGGTCCGGTATGCCGTCACTTCCTCGACCCGGGCGCCCATTTCCCGCAGCGCGTCCGCGAGATAAGGGCGCGCCAGATCGGCGCGCGGCAGGAGGACGCGGTCGCCCGCCCTGACCTTGCCGGTCAGGGCGCGGGCCAGGTCTTCCGCCTGATATTTCTCCGGCAGATCCTCCGGCCGGAACCCATGATCCCTGAGTTCCCGCGCCGTGCGCGGCCCGATGGCCGCCAGCCGCGGCCCGCGGAGTTCCCGGATGTCCATATCCAGTTCCGCCACCGTCTCCATAAACGCCCGCACCCCATTCGCGCTGGTGAACACGATCCAGGCAAAACTCCCCGCCCGGCGGACGGCGTCCGCCAACAGTTCCGGATGTTCAGGCCGCTCCCGCCTGATCACCGGGAACTCGGTCGTCTCGGCCCCCAGCTCTCTCAGGGCGGCGCACAGGGGGCCGGCCTGCTCCTTGGCCCGCGTTACCAGAATATGCCGGCCAAAAAGCGGCCTTTTTTCCCACCAAGCCAGTTGATCCCGGAGACGTACCACTTCCCCCACGACGATCACCGCCGGATTAGTAAAACCCTGCGCCTGAGCCCGCGCCGTGATGTCGGCCAGCGTGCCGGTCAGCGTCCGCTGGCCCGGTCCGGCGCCGTGGCTGACGACGGCGGCCGGCGTTTCCGGATCGCGGCCTCCTTCCACCAACTTCGCGCAGAGGGCGGCCAGATTTTTCATACCCATGAGAAAAACGAGCGTCTCCCGCCCGGCGGCGATATGCTCCCAATCCAAGGCCGTCTCCGGTTTCAGCGGATCTTCGTTTCCCGTGATGACGGAAAAGGCGGAAGCCACCCCGCGGTGGGTAACGGGAATACCGGCGCAGGCCGGGACCGCCACGGCCGAAGTGACGCCGGGCACCACCGTATAAGAGACGCCGCGCCGCGCCAGATATTCCGCTTCTTCGCTTCCGCGCCCGAAGACGAACGGATCCCCGCCCTTGAGACGTGTCACCACGCGGCCGGCTTCGGCCTCCCGCGCCAACAACTCATTGATAGCCGCCTGCGGCATGGCGTGCCGGGAAGGGGATTTGCCCACATAGACGCGGCGGGCCGTTGCCGGCGCGTATTCCGGCAGGTCCTTCCCCGCCAGCCGGTCGTAAACCAGCACATCGCACCGCCGCAGACATTCCAGGCCTTTGACGGTGATCAGTCCCGGATCGCCCGGCCCGGCGCCGACCAAAAACACATGTCCCGCGCTCATATTGACTCCTTCCCGCCTTCCAGCCCAAGAACCGCGCCGCCGCGCCCGGCGATACAGGCGGCGGCCTTCTCGCCCAGAGCCGCGGCTTCCGCCGGGCAGGGCGCCGCCGCCATCTCCTCCGCCCGCGCCAGAAGCCGCCCGTCCTCCGTGGCCGCCAGCGCCCGCAGCCTAAGCGTTTCCCCTTCCCAGACCGCCAAAGCGGCGATCGGCCGCCGGCAGCCGCCGCCCAGACGACTGAGCAAAGTCCGCTCCGCCGTCACAGCCAATTCAGTCGGTCTGTGGCCGACCGCCTCCAGCAAAGCGAAAGTCGCGGCGTCGTCCGCCCGGTATTCCACGCCCAGCGCCCCCTGTCCGGCCGCGGGCAGACAAACGGAAAGAGGCAGATATTCCGTTGCCCGTTCCGCCAGGCCGAGCCGCAAAAGACCGGCGGCGGCGAGTATTATTCCGTCTAATCCTTCCGTCTCCAATTTGCGAAGACGGGTCGCCAGATTTCCGCGCAAAGGGGTTACGCGCAAGTCGGAGCGCCAATGCCGCAGCTGAGCCGCGCGCCGTAAAGACGACGTGCCGATCACGGCGCCAAGCGGCAGATCCGCCAGCAGACGACCGGAGCGGCTGACCAGCGCGTCGCGCGGATCTTCCCGCGGGCCGACGGCGCGGAGGGCCAAGCCGGGCGCCAGTTCCTCCGGCACGTCTTTCAAGCTGTGTACGGCAAAATCTATTTCATGGCCGAGCAGCGAATTTTCCAATTCCTGGGTAAAAAGCCCCTTGCCGCCTATTTCCGGCAGCGGAAGGGAAAGCAGTCTGTCCCCTTTGGTTTTGACAGCGTGAATTTCAAAGGCGGCGCGCGGCCAAGCCTCTCTCAGGCGATCCAGCACCCATTCCGTCTGCCGCAGGGCCAGCGGGCTTTCCCTGCTCCCAACCCGGACGCGCGGGTTCATCCGTCTCACCACCACCTTTGGATACGCTGATTAATTCCTTGCCCAGCCCGAACAGCCCTTCCGCCATTTTGGCGTAGACGTGTCCCTCCGGCTTCAAAGCAAAAGCGCGGAGAGCGCAGATCGGCTGATGCAGCAGTTTGGCGGTCAGCGAAGCCGCCATTTGGCTCATGGCCTCCGCCGTGTTTTCGTCACAGGGACCGAGCCGGCGTAAAGCCAGATCGACTTCCGCCGTCTGCACGGCGCGAAAATGTTCGGTCAGGGCGCGGATAGTCGGCGTGACGGAATTCGCGGCCAGCCGGGCCATAAAATTTTCACATTCCTCCAACACGATCTTTTCACCCTGCTCCGCCGCCAGCCGGCGCCGCTCCCAGCTCGCGTCCTCCACGCACTGAAAATCGTCCAGGTCGAACAAAGTCACACCCGGGATATCCCTGGCCAAAGGGTCTATATCCCTGGGCGCCGCCATATCGATCAGGAGCAGCGGCCGCCCGCGCCGGGCCGCCATCGCCCGCGCCGTCATCTCCGCCGTGATCAGGCAGGACGGGGCCGCGGTGCTGGAAATGACGATATCCACCTCGGCGAGACAATCCGGCGTTTCCGCCAGAGAAACCGGCCGCCCGTTATAGGCCGCCGCCAGTTCCCGCGCCCGGTCCGGCGAACGGTTGGCGACAATCACGTCGGCCACGCCGTTTTCCCGCAGATGCGCCATTGCCGCGGCGCTCATCTTGCCGGCCCCGAGAACGAGAACCGAGCGCCCGTCCAGCGAACCGAGCGCGCGTTTCATCAATACGGTCGCGATATAGGGGATAGAGACTGGACATCGGTCAATGCCGGTTTCGGTCCGCACACGCTTGCCGGCGGCCAAAGCCTGCTGAAACAGCGTATTCAGCACCGGGCCGGTCGTTCCGGCCTCCCGCGCCATCTCATAAGCGTTTTTCACCTGACTGGTGATCTGCGTTTCCCCGAGCGCCATCGAGTCCAATCCGGCGGTAACGCGGAAGACGCGGCGCACGGCGTCCTGCAGGACGTGAATATAAATATGCTCAAGCACTTCTCCCGCCGGCAACCCGGCTTTATCTTCAATAAAACTCAGTATGGTCTCCTTGCCTTTTTCCCAGTTATCGGTGGCCAAATAAAATTCCGTGCGGTTACAGGTGGATAATACGCAGCATTCTTTTATTCCCGCACGCCGGCGCAATTCCGGCAGCAGCAGCCTGATCTTTTCCGCGGGCAGCGACAGTCGCTCGCGCAGTTCGATCGGAGTATTGTGATAACTCATGCCGGCTACGGCAACAAACATTTTGTCAACTCCTCGTCAATAGGTCATAGTCCCGCGGCGGCTGAAACCCGTAAAATAACACAGGCCCGAAAGGCGGGTCTCTTTTAATTATGCCATCTTTTACGCGAATAATCAAGTTTTTCAGCAAAAATTACGGGGCTCCCCAAACAGTCGTTACAGTTCCTAAGCTCCCCAAAAAAACAGAAACTCTTTGCAGAGTTCCTGTCGGAGGTGAATAAAGAAGGCTATTTTTCGATTATAGCTTCGGCGGCGCAGACTTCGCAACAGGCGCCGCATTCAGAACATGCGTCCTGATCGATAACGTATTTGCCGTCGCCTTCACTGATGGCGCCAGTAGCGCACTCATCCATGCAAGAGCCGCAGCTGATGCAGTCGTCGGTAATCACATACATGGCTGAAAACCTCCTTTGATCAAATTCAGAAACACTATATCAGAGAAGGAATTAAAAGGCAAGAGCAAAGTGAAATAAATATTATATATTTGAGTTATTCAAGCTATTTTGACGAATTGAGCATTTCGGCGTAAGGCCGGAAAAAGTCTCCCCGGACGGCGGCCAGAGCGTTTTCGGCTTCAGCCCTGTTAGCCCCGGACACGCAAAAATAAAAGCGGATCTTGGGTTCGGTGCCTGACGGGCGCGCCATGACAAACCCGCCGCCGGCAAGGGAAAAGCGCAGTAGATTCATGCTGGGAAAATCAAGACGGCTCACTTTCCCGTCCGCGGCGCGGCTTTCACCCGCGGCGAAATCCTCGCGGCTGGACACCGCCGTCCCGCCTAAGACCGGGCGCGCGTCGCCGCGCAAGGCGCTCATGATCGCTTCCATTTGGGCCGCGCCGTCAAAATCCGTGAAACTGTAAGCGACCTGGTCATCCAAGAAATATCCCCATTTTACATATATTTCCTCCAGCACGTCCACGAGCGATTTGCCGGTCCGGAGCCGGAAAAACAGGGCCGCTTCCGCCATCAGAGCCGCCGCCAGCACCGCGTCTTTATCGCGGGCGTATGTGCCGGTGAGATAACCGAGGCTTTCCTCAAAACCGAAGATGAACGTTCCCTGCCCCGATTGTTCCATAGCGTGGATCTGTTCGCCGATAAATTTGAACCCGACCGGGACTTCCGTGCAGGTCACGCCGAACGACTCCGCGATCTTGCCGGCCAGCGCGGTAGAGACGACGCTTTTGACCACGCGGCTGTCCGGCGGCAGGGCGCTATGGCTGTTCAGGATATAATATTCCAGCAGCACGCCTGCCTGATTGCCGGTAAAATGGCGCCAGGCGCCGTCAGGTTCCCGCCCGCAGACACCGAGCCGGTCAGAATCGGGATCGGTGGCCAGCAGCAGCTCCGCGCCCTGCGCGTCTCCGTAGCGGCGGGCCAGAGCAAAGGCTTCCTTTTCCTCCGGGTTCGGCACGGAAACGGTGGGAAAATCACCGTCCGGCTGTTCCTGTTCCGGCACCGTGAACACATGGGTAAAACCGATTTGCGCCAGTATCCGCTGTACAGGCACAGCGCCGGCCCCGTGCAGCGGAGTGAAGACCACGCGCAGTTCCCCGCCGCGCGCCGTTGTCAGCTCCGGTTGGAGCATCTGGGCCTGAACAGCCGCCAGATAAGCGGCGTCGATCTCCGCTCCCACCGTGGTCAAAAGGCCGTCCGCCCGCAGTTCCGCCTCCGGCCGCGCCGGGACGCGCCAATCCTCGCGTTTCGCGATCGCGGCCGCAATGGCCTCGGCTTTATCCGGCGCCAGCTGGGCGCCGTCGGCCCAATATACTTTATAACCGTTATAATTTTTCGGATTATGGCTGGCCGTCACCATGACGCCGGCCGCCGCGCCCAGATAGCGCACGGCGAAAGAAAGCTCCGGCGTCGGGCGCAGCGTTTCAAAGCAAAAGGCGCGGATGCCGTTGGTCCCCAGCACGAGCGCCGTTTCCCGCGCGAATTCCGGGGAAAAACGCCGTGAATCACAGGCGATCACCACCCCGCGCCGCGCGCCGTCGCCCCCTTCGGCTTTGATGGCGTCAGCCAGGCCCTGCGTCAGTTTGCGGACGACGTAAATATTCATGCGGTTCGTGCCGGCCCCCAGTTTGCCGCGCATACCGCCCGTGCCGAATTCCAGGTCACGGGCCAGGCGATCTTCGATTTCCCGCGGATCGGTTATATTTAAAAGTTCGGTTCGCGTCTCCGAACTGAAATAATCGTCCTCCGTCCACAGGCGCAGATTTTCCCGCGTTCGCTCCGTATATGCCAAGCTTTTCTCCTCCTCCGCTGTCAGGCGTTATCCGCGAATAAACCGCCCGTTGATTTCCATTTGAATTATACCCCTTTATAACGCAAAACGCAATATTTTCTCGCGGCGCCCCGTATTCACAAATCAGCGTTAATATGATATGCTGTAGAAACATGAAAAATACCGGATGAGGCTTCTAAATAAACCGAAATCGCGGAGAAAGGCGGGCGAGACGGAATGAAAATCACCGACCATATCGAAATGCTCGAACTGAAAACGGACGGCGGGGCAATTTACCCGGCGCTGCTGCACGACGGCAGCCACTTGATCCTGGCGGACACAGGGTTTCCGGGGCAAACGGAGCAGCTCAAGGCGGCGATAGCGGAAGCGGGCTTTGCGCCGGAGCGCCTGACGGCCATTATCATCACCCATCAGGATATCGACCATATCGGCTGCGCCGCGGATCTGGCCAAGATCGCGCCGGGCGCCGAAATCATGGCGCATGTCGAAGAAGCGCCGTATATCGACGGCAGCAGGACCCCCGTCAAGCTGGCGGCGCTGGAAGAGCGCCGCGAGGAACTGGACGAGCCGATGAAAGATGTCCTTGATAATATGAGGCGCGGCTTCGCGAACTGCCGCGTCAAAGCGGACCGTCTGCTGCGTGACGGCGACGTTTTGCCTTGGTGCGGCGGCATAGAGATCATACACGCGCCGGGCCACACGCCGGGGCATATTTGTCTCTTTGTCCAAGGCGACGGCGCGCTGATAGCCGGAGACGCTCTGAACATAAACGGCAGGCGGCTGACAGGCGCGAACCCTGTCCACACGCTGGACGCGGAGCTGGCGCGGCGGTCGGAAGCCCGTTTGCGAAGCTATCCCTGCAAACATGTCCTCTGCTACCACGGCGGGGCGCTGAATCTGGATCTGCCGTGAGTAAAACAAACGCGCTCCGCATACTGGAAGCCGCCGGAGCGCCGTTTTCCGTCCATGAATACGACCCGTCGGACGGCAAGATCGACGGTCTCAGCGCAGCGGCGAAAATAGGGCGCGCGCCGGAAACCGTGTTCAAGACGCTGGTCACGTCGGGCAAAACGACGGGGCTGAACGTCTTTGTCATTCCCGCGGCGTGCGAGCTTGACTTGAAGAAAGCGGCGGCAGCGGCGGGCGACAAGTACGTCGAGATGATAAAATCCCGCGACTTGGAACCGCGGACCGGCTATATTCACGGCGGCTGCTCGCCTGTCGGCATGAAGAAGCCCTTCCCGACATTCATCGAGGAAACCGCCCAATTACTCGACACAATGATCGTCAGCGCGGGGCGGATCGGTCTGCAAGCGGAACTGGCGCCGGAAGATCTGGCGCGGATCACAGGCGCGGCGTTTCGGGATTTAGTTTAATTCCGTCGCGCCGTCTCTCCCAGCAGGGGATCCTGACGGCCCAAAGAAGCGAGCAGCATGGCGGCGATGATGAGGACGGCGCCGGCGGCGAACGAAAGCGTAAAACGGTCGTAGCCGCGGAGTACGGAAAAAATTACGGCGAAAACCGATTCAAGGCACAAGGCGACAGCCGTTGTGTTGGCGGAAACGCGGGATTGGATGAGCGTTTGAAAAAAGAAAGCCAGCCCCGTGGCGAACACCGTGAGGAAAAGAAGCCCCGGCAGCGCCGGTCCCCAAACGACGGCGCCGTACCCGTCTTTTTCCGTAACTAAAGAGAACGCGGCCGCCAGCAAAGACACCGTCCCCAGTTGAACGACGCTGAAATTCAAAATCGGCAGAACGGGGGCGAATCGCTCCAGCAAAATCAGGTGGAGCGCAAAAAACAGCGCGCAGCAAACGGTGAGGACGTCGCCGCCGTTGAAACTCAGATCCGCGGCGAATATGCCCGATATGAGCGCTATACCGGCAAAACTCAAGGGCGCCGTCAACAGTGGCCGCCAAGTCGCTTTTTTCTTCAAAACCATCATGAAAACCGGGACTATGATCACATATAATCCGGTCAGCAAGCCGTTTTTCGCCGGGGTGGTCAATTCAAGGCCAAAAGTCTGGAAGGCGTAGGCAAAAAAAATGACCGCGCCCACGAGCACCCCGCCCCGGACGGTCGCCCGGTCAAAAGAGCGAACCGGCGCGGCGCGGCGCAGGGCGAGCAGCAGCAGGGCGCCGAACCCAAATCGGAAAGCGAGCAGCAACCAGATAGGGAAGCCGCCGGAGAGCAAATCTTTCAATACGATAAAACTATAGCCAAAAATCAGGCCGAACAGGACTAAAACGGCTATGAGCAATTGTTTAGACATATATCGCATTATACAGCTTTTTGCCGCCTCTCGCAAGTCCCGCGCAAATTGACAAGCGGCGGCCAAGCCAGACCTACCACCTACCACAGAAAAGGTGATTCATCAATTCTTAGCCTTTTTCGGCGCTTCCAAGCCCAAGGCCGCCCTTTTCTTGATGACCGCCGGATGGCTGAGCCCGATGTGCAGGGCGGTGCTGCGGATCGTGCCGTAGGCCGCTAGCGCCTGTCTCAGAAACTCCCGCTCAAAAGCCTCCTTGGCCTCACGGAAACTCGCGTACTCCAACAGCTTGCCGCTCGCCGCGACATCACCCTCAGTGTCGTCAGTAGCAGGGCTGATGAGTTTATGCATGTCCGAACCCTCGTTAGCGTTGATGCTCATCAAGGCATGGAGGTCG
>JAISEW010000042.1 GCA_031263945.1 Gracilibacteraceae bacterium
GTATTCTTCCCGCGGAAAAATATTCGGATTACAAAAATACACGACCGGTTCGTAGTCCGCCCGCAGTTTTTCCAGCGGATAGCCCGCACAAACCGCGCAGCAGGCGTGCAGGAGAACGGAAGGCCGCGCCGTCACTCGGCTGTCTCGGCCGCCCGCAGGGAGTTGTGGATAAAAAGCACATCCCGGCGCATAGTGTCCCGCTCGCTCCCTGTGCCGTGATACCCGGCCAGCCAGACATAGTCCGTTTCGTTCCAGTCGATATAGGTATTGATAATTTGATCCTCCCCATAGACTGAAATATAGCGGATGGCTCTTTTACCGCCGATGTCAAGGTTTTCAGAGCGAAGGTCTTCCTCGGTAAAATCTAATTCCGCCAAAGCTATATCGCTCAGATTTCTGCCGTCTTTCGTCAGGATCGACAGGCTGACCTTGGCGGAATTAGGATCCAGGATACCTTTGCCGCCGTCTTCATATACATCAGGGTCTTTCTTCCAGAAGGTCAGCACTTCATACCCAGAGGTCTCCCCGCTTTCCTCTATGCTCCAATAATTCGGATACTCGATCATATAATTCTCAGCGGCAAAAGTGAGGATTTTGATCCCCTCCATGGTTTCATCCGGCGACAATTCCGGTCCCTGTTCCTCCGGCGGGCGATCAGGCCCGCTCTCCGGCGGATTCGGCGGCGCCGTTTCCGGCGGATTTGCCGCGGGCGGCCGCGCGTTTTCGCCGCAGGCGGCCATAAACAAAATACCGAACGTCATCAAGAAAAACAAGCAGCAACAAATAATTTTTTTCATCATTGATCTCCATACGGCTCTCTTCCCCGCTGTCAGCAGGGCGGAGCGCTCTTTTCCCGGTGGATTGTCGAACAAAAAATTTTTTTGATTTTACCCGTTTTATTAAGCTGATTCTCAACTCCAGCTATTATACTAAAAACAGCTCTTATACCTTCCTTAAAATATATCTGGGGAAACCCGAACCTGAGACGTCTCAGGTTTTTTTTTGCCCTGAATCCCCGCTCAGCCGATCAGATAAAAGCGCCGCCATCCACCACGATGTTCTGGCCCGTAATAAATCCGCCGTGCGCGATGATGCCGTAAGCCGCCTCCGCTATATCTTCCGGTTTGGCCGGCCGGCCCAGCGGCGTGCCGCCGGCCAGGGCCTCGATATGATCCTCATGCCCCGCCACCCAGCGGGTAGTGACGATGCCTGGTGCCAGGCCGATAACACGAACTTCCGGCGCCAGCACCCGGGCCAGGGATTTCGTGACGCTTATTTCCGCCGCTTTGGAAGCGGCGTAGGCGAGAGAACTGCCGAGACCGGTCAGGCCGGCGATGGACGTGATATTGATGATAACGCCCCGGCTCCGCCGGAGCGCCTCCGCCGCCGCCCGGCAGCAAAAGAACGTGCCTTTGACGTTGAGGGCAAACACTTCGTCCCAATATTCCGGCTTCATTCCCTCCAGATCCGCATGTTCGACAAAATGCGTCCGCCCGGCGTTGTTGACCAGAATGTCCAATCCGCCGGCATCGGCGGCGGCCTGCGCCATCATCGCCCTGACCGCGCCGTCGTCCGTCACGTCAGCCCGGTACAGGCGGCAAACAGCGCCCAACTCCTCGATTTCCCGCCGCGTTTCCTCCGCTTCCCGGGCGGAATGGGCATAATTGACGGCGACCGCCGCGCCCGCCCGCGCGAGACGCAGAGCGGTCGCCCGGCCGATGCCCGTCCCGCCGCCTGTGATCAAAGCGGTTTTTCCCTGTAACATTTGCGCACCCTCCTGTTCAATGGAATAGTTTTTTTAGCTTATCCCAAATGCTCTCGCGGTCACTCCGCTTCACCCTGTCGATATATTCCAATTTATGAAGAAAATTCCGGTAGGCGAGATCGTTTTTGATGGCGATCGTTTCCTTGATATACTGTCTGGCCTTCGCAGCATCGCCCTGTTCCTCGTACAGGCGGGCCAGGCCAAAAAGAGCGTCATAGCAAACACGCGTCACGCATAAGGCGTAATCGCCCGCTCCGGCCAAAGCCTGCCGGAAAGCTTCTTCCGCTTCCGCCAGCCGGCCCTGTCCGCGCAGACACTCCGCCCGCCAATAGTAATAGCAGGGCGTGCGTTCTTTCGGCGGTACGGCGTCCAGCAGGGCCATCGGTTTCCGCCAATAGCCTCTGACCGGGGCGCCGCCTCGGCCTGCCGGGTAGCGCCCGGGCCGCAGCAGACGCCGCATTAGACGGCCCCGGCGTATATACATTCTGTAATTGTCCGGTTCCGCTTCTATAGCTTTTTGATAATAAAGATTAGCCATAATGATATTTTGTTTGGCGTATTCATAATACTGCGCCACGGAGGTCAGGACAAAAGAGTCTTTGCTTTTTTCCGTCTTGAGCGCGCGCGCGTACCAAAACCAGGCTTCGGACAGGCGGCCCTGTTCGTAAAAACATTCGGCGGCGTGGCACATCGTTTCCGCGTCCATGGCGCGCACGCGCACGAGAGTTTCCAGCAGATCGGATCCTTCGCGGTAACGGCCGCGTTCCTTGAAAAAGATAAGCTTGTTCCGCGTTATTTCCGCCACAGCCGGTTCGTCGTCAGGGCGGAAATGAGCCAGAGCTTTTTCCCATACTTCCAGCGCTTCCGCTTCCCTGCCCTTTTCCGCCAGCGCGTTCCCCAGCGTCTTATATGCCGCCAGGATATCCGGGTCGAGTTTGATCGCCTGTTCCAGATATTGGATCGCTTCGTCCCGCTTGCCTTCGGCATAAAAGGTAATGCCCAAATTATTGTAAGCGTACGCGTAGTTGGGATCTAATTCTATAGTTCTGAAATAGTCCTTCTTCTCCGCTTCCGTATTGCCGAGATAACTGTAGGCCAATCCCCGCGCGATATAATAATAGGGGTGTTCGCGGATTTCGATCTGTTTGGTCAGCAATTCGACCGCCTGTTCGTTCCTGCCTAATTTCGTCATAACGTCAGCCATATTGCCATAGGCGACCTGATGGTTCGGATCCAGTCTTATGGCCTCGGTAAAAGCGACCACCGCTTCATCGTAACGCCTGAGGTTTTCCAGCACCAATCCCTTGAGGTTCCAGGCATCGGCATAGCCGGGATGATTCCGCTCAAACCAGGATATTTCCATCAGCGCCTGAGCGTAAGCTTGCCGGCGGCGCAAAATATTGATAATGGAGACGCGGAAGTCAAGGTTTTCCGGCGCCGCGTCCCGCGCTTGCTGAAACACGGTCAGGCTTGCATCGTAATCATCCCGGTTGCTATAATATTGAGTCAGGGCGTAGACGGCGACGACCGCGCCCGGAGAGTCCTTCAGCCACTCCCGGAGTTCCGCCGCCGTTTCAGCCTGCGGCAGCAAATTCAAAGACGCCGCCAGAGCGTACATCCGAAAATTTTTATCCGGGACATTATTATCTTCTAATTTTTGGCAAATAGCAAGGACTTCCTTATATTCTTCGGCGTCGTAAAATATGTTAAGTTTTAAGTTTATCAGATCGAATATCAGCGGATATTCCGCCAGCGTGTTTTCAATAACTTCCAGCGCCCCGCCGTGATCGCCCATATCATATAAAATATGGGATTTATGAATGCGCAAACCCAAATTGCCGCCGCCCACGGCCAACCCCTGCTCCGCCGCCTTGAGCGCCGCCGGCTGGTCGCCCCGCCGCCGGAAAATACCGGCCATCGCGTCGTAAATATCCGCCTCCGCCGGGAATTCCCCCAGATAATAATTACAGCGTTCCAAGGCTTTATCTTCCAGACCTAGAAGCATATAGGCGGAAGGGATCTGCCGGGCAAGCCGCCGCTTGTCCTCCTCGGTCTTTTCCCAGGCGAAAAACTCTCTTTCCGCTCCCTCCTTATCACCGGCCTCCAGCAGAGCGTACGCCAAAACGCCGTGATGTTTTGCCGCGTTTTCCGGCGCGGGGATCACGTCAGCCAGCAATGAGCGCACATCGGCAAAACGGCGGCAATTATGGTAACAACTGGCTAATTTGTATATTATTTCCTGGTTGTCCGGCGCCGCCGGCAGGCGTTCCTCCAGTTCCGCTCCCATTTTTTCGTTGATATCATAGAATGCGGAAATCAAAAAACTGTCATAGGGGTTTTCGTAGACCAGCTCCCAATAGCAGTTTTTCGCCTCGTCCAGATTCCCGCTCAAATGCCAGGATTCCGCCAAACCGACCTTAGCGTTATAATGCTCCGGTTCCTCCAGCAGCACCTCCTGAAACAATTCGCGGGCCTCCGCGTATTTGCCCCTTCTCAGGCGGCAATGCCCAAGCATATTCGCCGCCCGAATATCGCCCGGTCTGGCGGCGCGGAGATCCGCGGCCAAAGTTTCCGCTTCCTCCGTGTTCCGCGTCAGAGCATAGCGTATTTTCAGCAGCGTCAGATCGGGGTGATCAATCCCCATACCGTCGGCCGCGGCGAATTGAGCGTCAATATTTTCATAGGCACCTTGGTTTAAGGCGGCGTTGATATTGAAAAAAACATCCAGAAAAGCATCATAGTCAAACCCCGGCAGCGCGGGAAACAGCGCGTAACGGATCAAATCGTCATAGGCGCTCTGGTTTAAAACATAATCGATGTAATTGGGGGGAAACTTTTCTTTCAGCAGTTCCTGCCGCTCTCCCCAGCAAAAAAACTCGGACAGAAATTTCCAGACGGAATGCGGCAAATTATTGTGGTCCATGAGAAAAGCGAGCAGTTTCTCGCCGATCTCCTGCTGCGTATCAAGCCGCTGACATACATCCGCGCTGAGCGCCTGCCGCCAGTCCTCAGCGTTTATCCGCTGCGGAAAATCGGCGTATATCTCTTCTAAAGCGGCGACCACCTCGTCGTCCGGAGTCACCGCCGCCGCGGCCGCCGTTTCCCGGCAATAGGTCAGCGCCTGTTCATACGCTTCACGCAAACGCAAAAAGCCTTCCTGGTCGTCTTCGGGGTTATGGCTCGGCAAGCGGCGGCGATACGCCTGCTTGACCGCGTCTTCGTCTTTAGTCCTCTCTATTCCTAATATTTTCCAAATATCCATTTTCCATCCCTCTCAGACAAGAAAATTTCAGTAATCCTCATCCTCTAACATTTGGAAAAAACTCTTGAGTTCCGCCGCCGCCTCGGCAATTTCCTCTGGATCCTGCTTCTCCAGCGTGGCCTCAAAACTTATGAGCAGCGAAGAAATTTCGTAGCGCGCCGACCCGAGCAGTTCCTGATAAAGCCTCTCGCCTTTTTCCAGCAAATAGCGGTATTCATCTTTTTCCCGCGGATGGATCTTCAAAGATTGCAGATTTTCAAGGCTTTGGCGGATCTCATCCTCCGTCATCGCGCCCGGGTTTTTTTCGATGATCAGTTTTTCCGTCTTGCCTGTGGACACCGTCGTCACTTCGACTTCCAGTATCCCGTTCACATTGTACGTGTAGCGGATATCCAGTGCCTCTTTCCCGGCCGGGCCCTGCGGCACGCGTATGACCAGCTCGCCGAGAAAAAGGTTCTCTCTGGCCTTGCGGCTTTCGCCCTGCAGCACGTCCACCCGCACGGTCTGCTGATTGTCATACAGCGTGTAGACGCGGCTGACGCGGGAAGCCGGGATGACAGTGTTACGCTCGATGATCGGACAGTAGACGCCGGATTGATAGACGCCTTTAGCGCCGGGCACCGATACGCTGGTCCCCAGCGTGAACGGGCAAACGTCCGTCAGCACCAGCTCCCGTATTATCTCATTCCGTTCTTTCATGGCGGCATAAACCGCCGCCCCCAAAGCGACCACTTCGTCGGGGTTGATATGCGAGGCGGGCAGGCGGCCGAACAGCCGGCTGACAAAATTACGGATGATCGGCAGTTTGGTGGCGCCGCCCACAAGAACGACCGTGTCTATATCAGCCAGTTTCAGGGAAGCGTCGGACAAAGTGCGGATAACCGGGGCCCGCAGTTTATTCAGGATAAAAGCGCACTGTTTTTCAAAATCGTCAATATTGACCGTCATATTGAGCATTTCCCCGTTATACGGGTAAGACATGGTCACCGCTTTGCCCACCGCGAATTCTTTTTTCGCCGTCTCGGCGCTTTTTTGCAGGATAGCCCTCTCCCGGGGCGGCAATTCCGCGCCGCCCAGATCATTTTTATACAAAAACATGGCCGCCAGCGCGTTCGTGAAATCTTCGCCGCCCAGAAAATTATCGCCGGCCACGGCCCGGACTTCCATCACATTGTCATTGTAATCCAGGATGGATATATCAAACGTGCCGCCGCCCAAGTCAAAAATGAGGTATTTGGCCTCCGCCGGGCGCTCATGCAGGCCATAGGCGATAGCGGCCGCCGTCGGTTCATTCACGATGCGCTCCACTTTCAGCCCGGCCAGTTCGCCCGCCGTTTTGGTGGCGCGGCGCTGCATATCGTTAAAATATGCCGGTGTGCTTATCACAGCTTCGTCGATTTTTTTGCCTAAAAAAGCTTCCGCGTCCTCTTTCAGCTTGCGGATGACGAAAGAAGACAATTCCTCCGGTACAAAGGTCTTGCCGCCCAGACGGTATTCTTTTTTGCTCCCCATATGCCGCTTAAAAACAGCCGCGGTCTGTTCGCTGTTCGTGATCTGCCGTTCCCGGGCGATCTTGCCCACGTAGACCTCGCCGTCGCCGCCCACGCTGACGACTGAAGGCGTCAGGTTTTCCCCGAAAGAATTCGGGATGATCCGCGGCCCCTCCGGTGTAAAATAGGCGGCCAGACTGTTTGTCGTTCCGAGATCAATTCCGATGATCAAATTTCTTCTCCCTTGCTGAGGGCTTATTTAGACGCTTATTCCCTGATGTTTTGGCTAACCGATCAGTTCTTCCAGTTCCGCCGTCATGACGGCAAAGACCTCCAGCGCGCGTCGCACCGGCTCAGGCCCGGTCATATCCACTCCGGCTTTTTGCAGCAGGGCCAGCGGACTTTCGGAGCAGCCGCCGCTCAAAAAGGCCAGATATTTCCGCGCGGCCGGGGTTCCCTCACGCAGGATGCCGTCCGCCAGAGCCGTAGCCGCCGCGAAACCGGTCGCGTACTGATAAACATAAAACGCGTTGTAAAAATGCGGAATACGAGCCCATTCCATGTCTATTTCCGGATCCAGCGTCACAGCCGGGCCGTAATACAGCTCGTTCAGCGCCCTGTATTCTTTGCTCAGCATGTCCGCCGTCAGCGATTCCCCTCTTTCCGCCGCCGCGTGAGTCAGTTTCTCAAACTCGGCGAACATCGTTTGCCGGAAGACCGTGCCGCGGAACTGGTCGAGATAATGGTTCAGCAGATAGGCTTTTTGCTCTTTGTCCGCCGCCCGGTCCAGCAAATGCCGGATCAGCAGCGTTTCGTTCAAAGTCGAGGCGACTTCGGCCACAAATATTTTGTACCCGGCATAGTGATGAGGCTGGTTCGCGCCGGAATGCCAGGTATGCAAAGCGTGACCCATTTCATGCGCCAGCGTGAAAAGCGAGTCGAGCGTATCCTGGTAGTTCAGCAGCACATAAGGGTGAGAGGCGTAAGTCCCCCAGGAATACGCTCCGCTCGTCTTGCCTTCGTTCTCATATACGTCGATCCAGTTTTCGCCGAAACCGCGGCGCAGCAAAGTCAAATACTCCTCGCCCAGCGGCGAAAAAGCCTCCGGCAAGACCTCCCGCGCCTGTTCGTAGCTATAAAAAACTCTCGCCGCCGGCACGAGCGGAGTATGCATGTCATACATGCGCAAATCGGCGAGACCGAGCGCTTTTTGCCGCAAGGCGATATAACGGTAAAACACCGGCAGAAATTCGTGGACGACCGTGATGAGGTTATCATAGACCACCGGCGGCACATCGGCGGAAAAAAGCGCCGCGGCCAGAGCGGAAGGATGACGGCGGGTGCGGGCGTAAAAACAGTCGGTTTTAACGCTCGCGTTGTAAAGAGCGGCCAGCGTATTCACTTGGGCGCCATAAGACCGGTAAAGAACACGGAAAGCTTCCTCCCGCACAGAGCGGCGGGTACTTTCCAGAAAACGGATATAGGAACCTTTGGTCAGCTCCGTTTTCTGTCCGTCTTCATCCTCGATCTCGCCGAATTTAATGTCGGCGTCATTCAGCATCGAAAAGACCGTCCCCGGTCCCTGCGCCATTTCCCCTGTTTCCGCCAGCAGTTTTTCTTCCGCCGGTGAAAGCACATGCGGCTTATGGCGAATGATCTCATCCAGCGTTCGGCCGAAAGGAGCAAGCAGCGGCGCGGCGCGCAGTTTCTCCAGCACGCCCTCTTCCGCCGCCAGCAGTTCCGGCTCAATGAAGGAAAGGACGCTGCCGGCCTGCACGCTCAAATTTATGGCGCGCCCGGTCAATCCCTGGTAGAAAGCTTCGCGATTGTCCTCATCCCGTTTCATGCGGGCAAAGGTATATAATTCCTCCAGATTCGCCTCGATCCGGTCCGCCCAAAGCAGACAGTCCAGCAGACGCCGCGGGCTTTCCGTCAAACACCCGCGGAACGATTCTCCCTCCGCGAGCAGAGTTTCCGTGGCCGCGAACAGTTTTTCCCATTCCGCCTGAGCAGGGAAAATAGCGCTTAGATCCCATTTGTATCGGGGGGCGATTTCCGCCCGCTGCCGTAATTTTTTCGTCATAGTCTAATTCCTCCGCAATATTATCCGTCAAAACGGCGGCGCGAACTTGCCGCTCACCCAGGCGGCGATCTCCTCCGGCGCCAGCAGGGCTTCCCGCCGCTCCTCTCTGGTTTCCAAGCCGCGCAAAGCCTGAGGCGCCGGCCATTCCGTCACTTGCTCCAGTTCCGCGAGCGCCGCCCAGGGATCCGCCGGCGCCGGCGCCTCCGTGAGTGCCGCCAGCACCGCCGGCGCGAATTTGAAGGGGCTGGCTGTGGAAATGACGATCGTATAGGTTTCGTCGCCGCTGGTCGCGCGGTGATCCTCCGCCACACCCCAGGCGATTGCCGTATGCGGATCCAGTAAATAACGCCATTCCCGCCATACGCGCCGGATGACGGCGCGGCAGGCGTCTTCATCCGTCCAGCCGCCGGCGAACACGGCCTGACAAGCTTTCAGCACACTCTCCTCCACTTGGAAGCGGCCTTTTTCCCGCAGATCGGCGTACAGGCGCCTGATCTTTTCGCCATCCCGACCGCCCAGCTCAAAGAGCAGGCGCTCAAAATTGCTGGATACGAGTATATCCATCGAGGGAGATTCCGTGCGGAAAAACTCCCGGTTGACATCATAAACGCCGCCCCGGAAAAAATCCGCCAGGACATTGTTGCGGTTGGAAGCGCAGAGCAGCCGCCCCACCGGCAGGCCCACCCGCCGCGCATACCACCCGGCGAGGATGTTGCCAAAATTACCGGTCGGCACGGCAAAATTCACCGGCGCTCCGGCCTTCACCCGGTTTTGCCGCACAGCTTCCAGATAAGACCAGATATAATAAACGATTTGCGGCAGGAGCCGCCCCCAGTTGATGGAATTAGCGGAGGAAAACAAGACCCCTCGTTCCGCCAGGGTCTCGCGCAGCCATTTTGTGGTAAAAAGCGTTTTCACCGCTTTCTGGCAAACGTCAAAATTACCGCGCACTCCGACGACAAAAGTGTTGTTTCCGCCTGTAGTCAGCATTTGTTTTTCCTGCACGGCGCTGACGCCGCCGTCCGGATAAAAAACGCAAACGCTGGCGCCCGGCACATCGCGAAAACCTTCCAGAGCCGCTTTACCGGTGTCGCCCGACGTGGCGGTCAGGATCAGGATCTCCCGCCCGGCGGCGGCCTGAGCCGCGGCAGCCGTCAGCAAATGAGGCAGAGCCTGCAGCGCCAGATCTTTAAAAGCGGCGGTCGGGCCATGCCAGAGTTCCAGCACGCCCAGCGCCCCCGCCTCCCTGAGCGGCGCCGGCGAGCCGGCGCCAAAACGGCCGTCGCCGTATACCGCCGCGGCCGCCGCCACTCCCGTCTCCGGCAAGTCGGGCGCCAGCAAGCGGATGACCCGGGCGGCCACGGCCCCGTAATCCCAATCAAGCCATTCGCGCCAAGGAAGAAGCGGCAGGCTCCGCGGCACATAAAGTCCTCCGTCCGGCGCGATGCCGGCGGTGACGGCCGCGGCGGTCCCAAGCGGCGCCGCCAAGCCGCGGGTGCTTTCGCAGCCCGGGCGCGTAATTTCTTTTTTCAGCGGGTGATCAGCGATATTATCCGGCATAGCGTTCTTCCATTTCCAATAAGTACTTTTTCACGGACAATCCGCCGCCGTATCCGACCAGCCCGCCGTTTTGCCCGATCACCCGGTGGCAGGGGACGATAATGGCGACGGGATTCCGATGATTGGCCATGCCGACTGCCCGACAGGCCAGAGGATTCCCGATCTGAACGGCCACATCTTTATAACTGCGGGTCTCGCCGGCCGGAATGGTCCTGAGGGCCGTCCATACGGATATCTGGAAGTCCGTTCCCCGCAAAGACAGGGGCAAGTCGAACTCAAACCGCTCGCCCCGAAAATATTCAGAAAGCTCGAGCGCCGCCGCTTCGATCAACTGTGTTTTCGCGGTTGGAACTTCGGCTGAATTCGCGGCAAAAAACACTCTTGTAATAGAAGCGTTTTCCGCCGCTATTCCCAGTCTGCCGATAGGATAATCATAAAACCATATATCTTCCATGATCTTTATCTCCTAGGCGTCAGCTTTTTCATGATAAAAAGCAGGAGAGTATCTCCTGCTTTTTTCCCCACGCTGCCGTAAGACCGCCGGTTTTCTGACCCTGCTGAAGCAGGTGGGCGCCTGGAACCACGCTTCTGTCTTCTTTAAGTAAAAGCATGACATAATGAGTCGCTCACTGCCGGCTCCCGTGTCAAATTTAGGATCAAAACCATGCTTGCCCTACCAACAGAGCAGGAATGTCTGGTTGCTATTATAGCATGATCACATTAAGAACGCAATTGTTTTTTGTGAACCCAGGCCTATGTCCGACAAATTATTTTCTTTCTTCCAGATACGCCAGTCTCTCCTGCAGATTAGCCGACATGATTTCCAGCGCCCGCAGTCTCTGCCGCAGATTATCCGCCGTGTGCAGCAAATCCGCCATAACTCCCGCTTCCTGAGCAGCCGCGTCTTCAGTCGCCGCCGCTTTGAGTTCCGGCGGTTCCTGCTGATAAGTTATCTGAACATAACGGCTGTTACGCCCCGCCTTGGTCGCGATCACTCCTTCGTCCGCAAGAACCTGCAGGGCTTTTTTCATCGTGATGCTGGCCGCTCCCGTGCCGCGTTGGATCTCGGCATAAGCGACTTCAAATGCGGCGTTTTGATTACGCATCGCCATGTCTGCGAAAAAGTCAACAAATTTCTTGTATGTCTTTTCCTTCAGTTTCAAGGTGTTCATCCTCCTAAGTAATAATTATTTAGTATATCATATCATATCTCTCAGCATTTTGCCAATATAAATGACAGTTATTTTATAAATTTTTTAGCACATCCTCCCGAATCGTAAAACTGTGGGTGTTATCCGGAAATATACCCTCTTTCACCTCCCGGCAATATGTTTTTACCGCGCTGATGATTTCTCCCTGCAATTGCGCGTACTGCTTGACAAATTTGGGCGTGAAACGGTCAAACAGCCCCAGCATATCATGAAACACCAGCACTTGACCGCCGGCGTCCGGCCCCGCGCCGATGCCGACGGTCGGGATCCGGAGTTTTTCGGTTATCACCGCGGCCAGCTGGGCCGGCACCGCCTCCAGCACGATCATGATCGCTCCCGCCTCCTCAAGGATCTGCGCGTCTTTAAGCAATTGCCTCGCCCCGTCCAGGCTCTTGCCCTGAACTTTGAAGCCGCCCAGCTGAGCGGCGGTTTGCGGCGTGAGGCCGATATGCCCGACCACCGGTACGCCGGCTTTAGTCAAAGCGCGGACGATAGGCGCCCAATCTTCGCCGCCTTCCAGTTTTACGGCGTCCGCGCCGCCTTCTTTCATCAGCGCGGCGCTGTTGCGCAGCGCCGCGCTGATCTCAGCGCAGCTCATGAACGGCAGACC
>JAISEW010000048.1 GCA_031263945.1 Gracilibacteraceae bacterium
CCCCCTTGCCGATAGATTACCACAAATCGGCTTAATTCGGAAGGCTAAATCGGAAGGCTAAAAGCGTATACCGCCTAAAGGCGGTGGATTTAGACCACGCGAATTGAAATTAAAAGTCACGTTTAAGCGGCACGAAGTTGAAACTTCTATCGGTCGTAATCGGTCGCGGCGACCGATAGAAAAAGCGCCGTCACATCTTACATTAACTTAGCCGCGGTCGGCGCGTGACCGGCGATCTACAGCCCGCGGCCAGCGGCGCCCGCGACGCCGCGGCCGGAGGCAAAGCGGCCGGCGACGCCAGCGATCCCTCAGGCCTCCGTGTAGGCCGTCAATAAGCGTTCGCCCATCAGATCAATAGCTCGCTCCCGCGCGATGAGATAACCTGCTTGGGTTAAATCCCGCCAGCGCCCGCTCGTTATGCCAATGATTTTCTGACTGAGATCCGTTTGAGACGACCTGGATCGGTGTTTTTATACCGTAACCCTTAACCCGAGTTGCCGCCGAGACCTTTTTTTGACAATACATAATTTTCCTCGCGGGTCGCGGGCCGGGTTTGACCGTGAATAATTTGACCATGGTTGACGGGCGGCGCAATTGATGGTAAAATAGCAAAAGCTCCAAGAGCATACAAAGCAGTTCCGAAAGCGAAGGTTGTTGTTTTGAAAAAAGTACTGCGCGTTTGCGCGGAGTGGCTGGTACTTCTGCTGGTGGCGTTCCTGCTGACTCTGCTGATTCGGACCTTTGTGCTGGATAACCGTATTGTGCCTACCGGTTCCATGCTGCCGACGATCCAACTCAATGACCGTTTGTTTGTGGATAAACTGCTTTATAAAGCGCAGGGCATTGAACGCGGCGATGTCGTTGTTTTTCACGCGCCGGAGAATATCGGCGAAGAAAAGGACATGGTCAAACGGGTCATCGGGCTGCCGGGAGAAACGCTGGAAATAGCGAACGGCTTGGTTTATATAAATGATCAGGCTCTGGACGAGCCTTATGTGGCGGAAGCGCCGAATTACGCCTTTGGCCCGGTCACCGTGCCGGAGGACGCTTATTTTGTCATGGGAGACAACCGCAATCACAGCCTGGACAGCCATATCTGGGGAGTCCTCGCTGAAAGCTATATCACGGGGCGGATATGGATCCGCTATTATCCTCTTTCCGCTTTTGGCAAACTGGCGGAACCGCCGGCGGATTATTTTTTTTCCCCTTGAAATTGCCGTAACGGAGGTCGCTCATGAATCAGGCGGAAGAAGCGCGGCGCGAATGCAGAATGTTGGCCCTGGCCTGCCGCGGGCTGTCGGTGTTTACCGATCTGGCGGAAGACGGGGCGGCGCGGGCGATGCTGGCTTTGCTCACGGCCGTTGGCGCTCAGGCTTCCGAATCGGAAACTGTCTACGGTCTGTACCACGAAGTTTACCGGTTGACGGCTGACAAAGCCTGGGACAGTCATGTGCTGGATTTGATCCTGCTGGGCGAAAACCGGCTCGCGCGGGCATGTCCCGCTTTGGCCGGGCGGGCGCGGGAGGACGCGGCGCGCGATCTGCGGATACTGCGGGAATTGGCGTCACTGGACGGCGAAAAGGTCCTGAGTTTTGTCACTGCCTGTTTTGAGGACGGCGCGTGGGGCGGCGGCGCGTGGGCCGGGAATTTCCTCGTGCCCCGGCATTGGCCTCGCTGGCGCTTGGCGGCCGCCGCTCCGGCGGAAGGGGACGCGGCCCCGGAAGCTCCGGCCCAGGCCTGGCTGCGCGCGAAACGGGAAGCTTTGAAAACCCTGTTTTACCGGAGCCGGGACTGGAGCGCCCTGATTGAGGCGCTGCTCTGTTATTACCGGGAGGCGGGCTGCGGCGTTTTCGCGGATTTTGCCGTCTTTCGCCTGCTGGAAAACGGGGCGCTGGAAGGGGTGGAAAACCCCGATCCCGTGACGGTCGACCGGCTTTTTTGCCAGGAGCGCGAGCAGAATATCGTCCTGCGCAATACGGAAATATTTTTGCGGGGGTTGGCGGCCAGCAACGTGATACTTTACGGCAACCGCGGCACGGGCAAATCTTCGCTGGTCAAGGCGCTGCCTAACGCTTACGCCGCCCGCGGACTGCGGCTCATTCAAATGAAAAAGACGGAGATCCGGCATTTTACGGCGCTGACGCGGACGCTGGCCGCTTTGCCCTATAAATTTGTGCTGTATATCGACGATCTGTCTTTCGATGAGACGGAGCAGGATTACAAGGACATGAAAATGCTGCTGGAAGGCGGGGTGGAGGCGCGGCCGCCCAATGTGCTGGTTTACGCGACGTCTAACCGGAAAAATCTCATCCGGGAGACTTTTTCCGAGCGCAGGGGCGACGAGGTGCATGTGCGCGACAATATGGAAGAAAAACTGTCGCTGGCCGACCGTTTTGGCATTACGGTAACTTTTTTGGCGCCGGATCAGGATACTTTTCTGGCTATCGTGGCCGGGCTGGCCGAGGGGGAGGGGAGCACACTCCCGGCGGCGGAGCTGCGGCGGCAGGCTTTGCTGTGGGTGCAGCGCCATAACGCTCGTTCCGGGCGGAGCGCCCGGCAGTTCATTGACGATTTGCGCGGCGAGATAGCCCTAAGACGCGAGATAAAAGACAGGGATAACAAGTGAGGTTTTATGAATTTTAAGCTTCTGGGCATAGACGATTGCGCTCTGCTGGGAACGTACTTGGCCCGCAGAGAGAGGACAGCCTGTCAGGAAAACATGGCGACGATTTTTAACTGGGGCAGCCGTTTGCAGACCCATTTGGCCGTGACGGAGGAGTGGCTCTTTCTGCGGCATGAGAGAGAGGGAAATTATTCATTCTATTTTCCGCTGGGCGCCAAAGAAAGCGATCTGGCGGCGGCGGCGAACGAGATGCGCGCCTGGTGCCATTCGCGGGGGCAAAGTCTTACGCTGTGGAGCGTGACGACCGAACAAAAAAATGAACTGGAAATTGCATGTCCCGGAGTATTTGATTTTATGCCCGCGCGGAACAGCTGGGATTATGTGTATGAAGCCAAACGCCTGGCCGAAGTCAGAGGCAATAAGATGCATGGTAAAAAAAACCATTTAAACCATTTTATAAAAAAATATCCCGATTGGCAGTTTGAAGTATTCGGCGAAGAAAATTTCGACGCCGTCAGCCGGATGAATGACGAATGGTGTTTGCGGTACGGCTGCGGGGAGCAGGAAAGCCTGCGGGCGGAATATTGCGCGGTGCAGCGCTGTTTGGCCAATTACCGCGCTTTGGGGGTGCTGGGCGGCGTATTGCGAGCGGAGGGGGCGGTGGCGGCTTTTTCTCTCGCTTCGCCTTTGGGGCGCGAGAGTTTTGACGTTCATGTGGAAAAGGCTTTCCATGATATGCAGGGCGCCTATCAGGTGATCAACCGGGAAATGGTGCGGCTGATTTTGCGTCTGCACCCGGAGGTAAAATGGATCAACCGGGAAGACGACGCGGGGGAAGAAGGGCTGCGTCAGGCGAAACTTTCCTATCACCCGGATATGATGGTGGAGAAATATGTGGCCAAAGAACGCGATAAGTGACGGCGTGCCGGCCGGCCGGGAACTTTTTACCGACATCCGTCTCAGCCGCGCCGGCGATATTCCTTTTTTGCGGCGGATATACCGCAAGAGTTTCGGCGACAGTGTAACGAGTGAAAATCTCCTGTTCCGCGAACTGTATAGCGAGGATAACTGCTATGTGGTCACGCGGTTTGGGGCACCGGCGGCTATGGCTTTTGCCCTGCCGGTTTTTATCCGGAGCGCGGAGCGGGAATGGCGAGGGGTCTACCTCTACGCGGTGGCGACGCATCCCCGCCAGCGGCGCCGGGGCTACAGTTCGCGGCTCATCACGCGGATCCACGCCGACGCGGCGGCGCGAGGGATGGATTTTGCGTTGCTGGTTCCGGCCACGGCGGAGTTGTTCGGGTTTTACAGCCGTTTGGGCTATGAAAAAATAGGCGGCGTCTGCCGTTATGAATACGCGCCGGACATAGAGGCCTGCACGGCGTCGCTGCCCGAAGTGACGCGCGTGGACGGCGAACGTTACGGGAAAGCGCGCGAATCGGCGTTGAGCGGTGAAACCCGGCTCGTGTGGCGGGAAAAACTTCTTATGTATCAAAGCAAGATGCTTTCGCTGTTCGGGGGAGGATTTTGCCTTTTGTGGGAGGACGGAGCGGAAATAGGCTGCGCGGCCGTGGCGCGGAGCGGCAATCTGCTGGATGTCCAGGAAATACTCGTGCCGTCTGGCAGACTGACAGCCGCTCTGACCGCTCTGGCCGCTCATTACGGGACGGAACGGGTGCGAGCGCGTTTGGAAGCGAGACGGGGCGAAACGCTGGGACTGGAAAATCGGGCTTTGGCGGCCATTTGCGCGCCGCCTGCTTTGGCCGCCGCTTTGAGTGACCTGTATGTGGCGCTGGTGATGGACTGAGGATTTGGGATTTTTTTCCAATTATTCCCATTCAATAGGTGGCAGTGGCCAAGGAATGGCTTAAAATCAACGTTTTCCTTCTCCGAAACACAAAATGTGTGCCATTTTGTGTGCCACTTTATTTTTCATCTGCATTTTGGCGGCTATTCGTTTGCGGCCACCAGTCTTAACAGAGTAGGATTTTGAGTAAGCCCGGCGAATGAAGCCCCTACAGCGTCCATGGCGGCGGCGCGGCGTTCGGCGAAACTGTGAGCGTAATGCTTGCTGATTATCTCAATCGTATCTCCCGCGAGAGCGGCGACATTCACGACGTCAAGCCCGTTCGATATCAGCAAAGAGACAAAGCTGTGGCGCATCGAATGAGCGTGGAGATCACGGGGGAGATCTTTTCTTGCGTTCAGTATACGCCTGACGGCCTTGTTTG
>JAISEW010000122.1 GCA_031263945.1 Gracilibacteraceae bacterium
ATGGCGGCCCTGACAGCCAAGGTCGCGGAGGCCAAGGCGATCCCGGCGGATGATTACACGAGCGAGAGCTATCAGGCTCTGCAAACCGCTATCGCCGCCGCCGAAGCCGTGCTGGCGGATGAAAACGCCACTCAGGCGGAAGCGGACGCTCAGGTCACGGCGCTGGAGACGGCTATCGCCGCTCTGGAAACCAATCCAACCGAGCCGACTGAACCAACTGAGCCAACTGAGCCGACCGAACCGACTGAGCCAACCGAACCTGGCGAGCCGGCGGCGGACACCTCCGCTCTGACGGCGGCGCTGACGGCGGTTCAGGCGCTGGACGGGGCGGACTACGAAACAAGTTCCTGGGAAGCGTTGAGCGCGGCCGCCAGAGCGGCTGAAGCCGCCTTGCAAAGACCGGGGCTGACACAGGCCTGGGCGGATAAACAAACGGCCGCTTTGCTGGCGGAGCGGGCCGCTCTAATAGCGGAAGACGCCTTGCAGCCCCGCTCGGAGGCCGCACCCGCGGGCGAATACTCCTTTGCCGGACGGACAAATGTGCGGCAATATAGTGATCCCAGCCAGGCATCCATGGCCAATAACGCCGTCAGTCACGCCGATTCGCAAATAGTGACCGACGGGAACGGAAACACGGAACTGCTGCTGACTCTGAAACCGCTGACTATCGGCGCCCTCGAGGGTTATCTGGAAACTCTGGCCCGGGTGGACGACGGGGAAAACACCCCCGTCACGGTTTACACCTGGTATGAGGCGGACGAATTGGGCGGCCCCTATCCCTGGACTCTGGGCATCCCGGTGACGCCAGGCGAAGCGGAGATCGTGATCGAGGTTTTTGTCCCGATCATGGACGAGATAACTCCGGGCGCGGGAACCAAGCCGGCGCTCCTGCGCCTGAACTGGGAGGGCTTCACCTTGCCGGGCGGCGATGAGGAAATCGCGGACACGGGCGATCTGGAAGCAGCCGTGTCCGCGGCCGGCGCACTGAACGCCGATGATTTCAGCCCTGAATCTTTCGACGCGCTCATAGCCTCGATGGCGGCGGGCGAATATTTGATCAATAACAACGCGGCACTGACTGTTTCCCGAAATATGGCAAACAAACGGGAGGCGGCGATCCGGGCGGTCATAGAAGCCCTGCTGCCGGCCAGCGAACCGGGAGAACCAACTGAACCAACCGAGCCGACAGACCCGGCTGACCCAACTGATCCAACGAATCCGACAGCCCCAACTAATCCAACGAATCCGACTGACCCAACAGATCCAGACCCAACAGGTCCAGACCCAACAGAGCCGGGCACTCCGGACGACCCTGTAATCCACAAACCGGGCCGCCCCACGCCTAACGGCGGCAGCGGCGCGGGCGTTCCGACCGTAACCGTGACCGACCCGCAGACGCCTTTGGCCCAGACGCCGGGTTCCTCACCCGCTATCAATAAGAACAGCTTCAGCAAGATCGGCGGGGAAAACAGAATTGCCACCTCGGTCGCCATCTCGCGCCGCGGCTGGGAGAGCGCGGAAACGGTGATCCTGGCGCCGGGAACGGCGGCTAATCTCGTGGACGCTCTGGCGGCGGCCCCGCTGGCCGGGCAGGAAAACGCCCCCATTCTCATCGGCTGGGGCAGCGCCCCTGACCCGGAAGTGATCGCGGAACTGAGCCGCCTGGGCGTGAAGAAGATCATCGCTGTAGGCGCTCTCAGCCCGGATCTGCTGAGCGCGCTGCAAGAGCGGCTCCCCGGTCTGGAAGTGGAAACGCTCCGCGGCTCTGACCGCCTGGCTACGGCGCTGCTCGTCAGCCAAAAAGTGCAAAACCCGAAAGGATTGATCATCGTTGGGCATGACGCCATAGCGGACGCGGTTTCCATCGCTTCCTGGGCGGCGGCCAACAGTTACCTGATCCAGCCGGCGGGCGCGGACGGGACTTTCTCCGGCGACACCAGCCTGGGCGGCTATATCCTGGGCGGGCCGGCGCTGGTGCGGGATATACCCGGGTTCACCCGGATCTACGGCGCCGACCGCTACGCGACCAATCAGGCGATTCGGAGCGCGCTGGAATTTGAGTATGACAATGTGTACACGGCGGACGGACAAACTCTGGTGGACGCTCTGACCGGAGCGGCCCTGGCCGCCCGCACCAGATCCCCCATCATCCTGCTGCCGGGCGGCGACCCCGCGGGCGCTGATTTCACCGGCGTCACGGCGGAAAGCCAGCTCTACGCCTTCGGCAACAAGTAACAACCCGAGTTTCCTCTTTCGATATTCCTCCTTGGGAAATACGTCCGGGCGCGTCCGGGCGTATTTTTTTTTGCCTGGGCTGTATCTGCACCCGAAACACCGAGGTGAGTTGAAATTCAAGCGCAAATGTGCTACAATTTTAACTGTGAGGTATTTTTACTATGCGCGTTTATCTTGATAACTGTGGTTACAACCGCCCTTTCGACGAACAAGCATCGGCCATTATTCGTTTGGAAACCGATGCGAAGCTCTATATTCAGGAACAAATCCGTTCCGGTGAATTGGAATTGTGTTGGTCGTTCGTTCTTGATTATGAGAACGCAGCCAACCCATTTGAAGATCATGAATCCGATTGATTTTTTGAGGAGGTATACTGATGCGGAGTAATACCATTGTGAAAGATGAGGGTATGCGTGTCCTCGCAGAGCGGCTTGGACTTGTGGACGCGGAGCGGTTTATCACGCTTTTGCGGCGTGAACCGTTTGATTATACCGAATGGCGACGCGACCTTTATAGAGGTGTGCCGCTTGATGAGTTCTTAAAAAAGGCTGACGAATACCGCAAAACGGCTGAGACGTATGCGAACGATTAAGAACTGGTGATACATTATTTTTCTATCTACACCCAAGCGTAAATTTATCTTGTCATTTGAAAAGATAAATGATAGGGTGGTCGTATGAATGTCACGGATAAAGCAAAGAACGGCTTGGCCATTTTAGTACTCGAAGATGACACCGCGCTGTGTAAAGGGATCGAACTGACACTCGCCGCCGACGACCGGCAATTTGAGCCTTGTCATACTATCAGTGCGGCAAAGGCGGCGCTGCAGGGCGGCTCGCCGGATTTGTTCATACTGGATATAAATCTG
>JAISEW010000139.1 GCA_031263945.1 Gracilibacteraceae bacterium
GTGTCCATGGGGCTGGCTTCTACCAGCACCCTGTTTCCGGTTGACAATAAGTACTCCCGCATTTCCTTGTTTTGCGAAAATTTATAATAGTTTCCGCTTAAAACAATAGAATATTTCACTTTATCCCATATCGTCTGATCAAAAAACTTTACTTTTTTCCCTAAAGCTTTCATTGTTTTGGGATCTTTTGCTTTCATTATGGAGTCGCATACTTCCTCATCGGCGAATAAACGGGCTTTTTCCGCCATCATATATTGCTCGGCGCAGCTGTATTCGTCGATATCAACTTTAAACAGCGACGGCCGCCATTGTCCCAGACACGATTCGTTGATCGCTTCATCTTGCGGTTTCCAGAAAAACACGAAGTTTCTTTGGCGGGCGTCATATTTATCCGCTAATTCCTGGCGGCTGTATTGGCAGGCGCCGTTTTTATTCCACAATTGTATCGTTTCATATTCGTATAATTCGGCGTCCGCCGGATCATCATAATCAAAGCCTTTATTGTAAACCCCTCGCCATAATTTGGGAGCCGGGAACATTTCTTTATACAATTCCTGTTCGCTGTCCGTTAGCGATTCAAACCAATCCCAAAAATCGTATTTATAGGATTCGCCGTAGCCCATACGCCAGCCGATGCTATACCGGGAAATATGCGGATACATGATCCACGGCGGCGGCATAGGGTTTTTTGTCGTAAAATCCATGAGGGCCCCTCTTTCCACAGTACGAATGGCAGTTTTTGGATTCCGGGACAAGCCCGGAATGACGGACGGGGCCAGCTCTAATCCAAATAATCCTTCAATTTTTTGCTGCGGCTGGGGTGGCGCAGTTTGCGCAGGGCCTTAGCCTCGATCTGGCGGATGCGCTCTCGGGTCACGCCGAATTCCTGTCCGACCTCCTCCAGCGTGCGCGTGTGACCGTCGTCAAGGCCAAAACGCAGGCGCAGGACTTTTTCCTCGCGTCCGGTCAGGGTTTCCAGCACTTCCTCCAGCTGCTCCTTCAGCAAAATAAAAGAAGCGGCTTCCGAGGGGGCGGGCGCGTCGTCGTCCGGGATAAAATCACCCAGATGCGAGTCTTCCTCCTCGCCGATAGGGGTTTCCAGCGACACCGGCTCCTGGGCGATCTTCATGATCTCCCGCACGCGGTCTTCCGGAATATCCATTTCCTTGGCCGTTTCCTCCGGCGT
This sequence comes from Gracilibacteraceae bacterium, assembly GCA_031263945.1. Classification (GTDB taxonomy): domain Bacteria; phylum Bacillota; class Desulfitobacteriia; order Desulfitobacteriales; family Syntrophobotulaceae; genus JAIRRL01. Next base: position 1,187 of record JAISEW010000139.1, read on the forward strand.
GGCGTCCCGGCCGAGTTCCTGCAGCAATTGGCGGTTGACGCGGATGAGCTTGTTGATCGTTTCCACCATATGAACAGGGATGCGGATAGTGCGCGCCTGGTCGGCGATAGCCCGCGTGATGGCCTGCCGGATCCACCAGGTGGCATAAGTACTGAATTTAAACCCCTTGCGGTAATCGAATTTTTCCACGGCCTTGATGAGACCGAGATTTCCCTCCTGGATCAGATCCAAAAACTGCATGCCGCGGCCCACATAGCGTTTGGCTATGCTGACCACCAGACGCAGATTAGCCTCGGCCAGCCGGCGTTTGGCTTCTTCGCTGCCTTTTTCCATCAAAAGGGCCAGTTCGATTTCCTCGCTGGGGGTCAGGAGACGCACCCGGCCGATTTCTTTCAGGTACATGCGCACAGGATCGTCGATGCCCACGCCTTCCGGCACCGAAAGATCGACGTCCGCCTCCTGCACGATCTCCTCCGCGAACTGCGCCGTTTCTTTATCGATCACAATATCCGAGTTCTCGTCAACGACGTCGATACCCATTCCGTTGATTTTAGCGTAAACCTCTTCGATTTGCTCAACGGAAAGCACGTTTTGCTGCAAAGCGTCGGAAATTTCGTTATAAGTGAGATTTCCTTTGTTTTTGCCTAATTCGATCAATTGGGTGACGTTTTCTCTTTTTTGCTCTGCCACCGTCACTATCCCCCTCTGTTTCGCCGATACTCAATCAGGCTGTGCTGTATCGTTTCTCTGTTGGAGGCCGTTTTCCTGCAAACGGTCCCGCATTACTTTCAGCAGACGCAGCGCGCCCGCCATATCGCCGCCGTTTTCCAATGAAATCATCTGCGACTGGAGATCTTCGGTCTCCCGCCGTTCCTGTTCGCGTTTTACCGCCAGCACGCAGTCGGCGATGATCTCACCTTGCCGGGCGGAGTCAAAAGGGAATGAATAGAGTTCCGCCAGTCTTTTTTGGCAGCGTCCGTAAAAATCGTCGTCTTCCGCGTAAGCGTCCGGCGCCGCCGCGTGCGCGAACAAAAACCGGTGTTCGGGCAGGAGCCAGAAATCCTCGCCCAGCTCGCTCAGGATCAGGGGACGGCAGGCGTCGTCGTCCAAGGCCGCCCGCAGGAGCAGCTGTTCGGCGCGGAATCTGCCGAGCGGCGCGGTGGGCGCGGCGGGATGAGCCGGGAGGGCCGCGGGCGCGGAGACGGGCGCGGACGACGCGGATGGGCGGCGGCGGGAGAGCGGGGTTTTTTGCGCGTCCACTTCGGCGCGAACGGTTTCAAAGGTGAGGCCGCATTCCCGGCTGAGAAAACGGATATAGCCTTCCTGCTCGGCCCGGCCCAGCCGGCGGATGTCCGGGGCCAGCCGGCGGATGATCTCCGCCTTGTCCGCGACGGAGCGGACGCCTTGCGCGCGGCTGAGTTCCCCGTATTTGAACTCGATAAAAGAAGGGCTCTCCTCCAGCCGCTCCCGGAACTCATCCGGGCTGTGGCCGCGCAGATATTCATCCGGATCCTTGGCCTCCGGCAAAACGAGAACTTCCGTGCGCAAACCCTCGGCCAGAAATATCTCCCCCGCGGACAGGGCGGCCCGCCGGCCGGGCGCGTCGTTGTCATAGCCGATGACGACGCGGCTGCCATAACGCTTGAGCAGTTTGGCCTGCTCCCGGGTGAGGGCGGTGCCGAGAGAGGCTACCGCCTGGGGAAAACCGGCGTTTTGCGCGGCGATCACATCCATATAGCCCTCGACCAGAAGGGCGCGGCCGGCGCCGATGTGGCGGCAGGCGGAATGCAGACCGTACAGATATTTTCCTTTGTGAAAAAAATCCGTTTCCGGTGAATTCAGGTATTTCGGGGCGGCATTGCCGGGTTCCTCGCGCAGGACGCGGCCGCCAAAAGCGACCGGATGTCCCTGGACGTCAAGGATCGGGAACATGAGCCGGGCCCGGAAACGGTCATAGGCCCCGCCGCCCGGTTTTCCGTCCTCACGCTGCTTGAGCAGTCCGAAACCGACGAGTTCCCGTTCCGTGAAGCCCTCCGCCCGCAAATGGACGCTCAGCCGGTCCCAGGCGTCCGGCGCCCAGCCCAGCGAAAAACGCTCGACCGCTTCCGGGCCGATCCGGCGCGAGCGGAGATATTCCCGGGCCGCCTGCCCTTCCGGGGCCTGGGTCAGCAGGGCGTGATAGAAAGCGGCGGCGGCGGCGCAGGCTTTTCGGCAGCGCCCAGCGGCGTCCGCTCGGGCCTGTGCCGCGGCGGACATGGGAGCGGAGGGCATTTCCATCCCGTTTTTTTCCGCGATCAGGCGCACGGCGTCCGGAAAAGACAGGTTTTCCCGCTGCATCAAAAACTGAAAAACATTGCCGCCGGCATGACAGCCATAGCAAATGTAGCGCTGCCGCTCCGTATCCACATAAAAACTGGGGGTTTTTTCCGCGTGAAAAGGACAAAGACCGCGGTAATATCTCCCCGCCCGCTCCAGTTCCACATGTTCGGCGATAACAGAAACAATATCCGCGCGCTGCCGCAACTCGGCGATAAATTCATCAGGGATCCGGTGTGCCAACGATTTTTCCCTTCCCGTAAAACTGTCTTGCAGGATTATTTTCGCTGTACGTTGGCAATATCCTTCTTTTTGCCGAACCCCCCGGAATCACAGGCTTTGAGGGGGTTCCCACCGTTCAATTTGGCGCGCACCCATTTTTTTGCCATTCGGCGGCTCTTGCAATTTCGCCGCCAAGATGTTACAATATCACCATAAATAATCCCTGCTCTGTTTATGGAAGCACTGATTTAAATCAGTACTTCTTGGGGACAGGGCCTGAGTCCGAAGGGAGGTGCAGCAGATGCAAAATTATGAAGTCATGTACATCATCCGCCCCGATTTGGAGGAGGAAGCGGTCCAGGGCGTCGTGGAAAGGATGAGTGAAGTCGTCCAAAACAACGGCGGTTCCGACCTCAAGGTGGAGACGATGGGCAAAAGACGGCTGGCGTATGAAGTGCGCAAATTCAAAGACGGATATTATGTCCTGATGAATTTTACCGGCGAGGCCGCCGTACCCGCGGAGCTGGAAAGGATAATGAAAATATCCGATTCGGTGATCCGCTTTCTTACTACGCGGGCTGAGTAACATCAGGACGCCTCTAAGCACTTGGAGCAGAGGCGCCATTCAGAAAGGATAGGCGATAGCCATGTTGAACCGTATCGTCCTGATAGGTCGTCTGACCAAAGACCCTGAACTCCGTTACACGCCCAGCGGCGTGGCGGTGGCGCAGTTTACGCTCGCGGTCGACCGTAATTTTAAAACAAAGGACGGTCAGCGGGAAACGGATTTTATCACCATCGTCGTGTACCGCCAGCAGGCGGAAAATTGCGCGAACTACCTGAGCAAGGGCAAACTGGCCGCCGTGGACGGCAGACTGCAGATCCGCACTTATGACGATAACAGCGGTCAGCGCCGCTGGGTCACAGAAGTGGTCGCTGATAACGTGCGTTTTCTCAGCCCTAAAGACGGTGGCTCTCCCGCCGCCGCCCCGCGAAACGCCGCGCCGGGCGACGACTTCGGCGCCTTTGTCGAAGTCAGTGTCGAAGACGATATTCCATTTTAAGGAAAATATTCTATTTTAATGAAAGGAGGCTGTTCCGTGGCGAATGTGAACAGTGGCAAAAGAGACCGTTCCCGGCGTACGCGCCGCAAAGTATGCGAGTTTTGTGTCAACAAAGTGGAACACATTGATTATAAGGATATAGCGCGGTTGAAAAAATTCATAACGATGGAGCGAGGCAAAATAATGCCCCGCCGCGTCTCCGGCAATTGCGCCAAGCATCAGCGTCAGGTGACTATAGCCATCAAACGGGCGCGGGCCATCGCTCTCTTGCCGTACATGATCGACTAAAACGGCAAGGGACTCGGAGGCTGGAGGAAAAAGAGAGGATACCCTCTCTTTTTTACCGTATGGCGGGCGTAAGGAGGGCCTATGGACACGGAAATAACCGCCGGCAAGATTTTGCCGGTAGAGATAGCGAAAGAACTCAAACAATCGTTCATGGAATATTCTATGAGCGTCATCGTCAGCCGGGCGCTGCCGGATGCCCGTGACGGGCTGAAACCGGTGCACCGGCGCATCCTGTACACATTGCACGAAGCGGGCATGACCGCAACAAAACCGTACAGCAAAGCGGCCCGCCTGGTCGGCGACTGCATGGGTAAATATCACCCCCACGGCGACTCGTCCATCTATGACGCCACTGTGCGCATGGCCCAGGACTTCGCCTCGCGCTACCCCCTCGTGGACGGGCACGGCAATTTCGGCTCCGTGGACGGGGACGCGCCGGCCGCCATGCGTTACACGGAATTGCGCATGGCCTCTCTCACCACATATATGCTGGCGGATCTGGAAAAAGAAACCGTCGATTTCATGCCCAATTATGACGAAAAAACGGAAGAACCGACGGTTTTGCCGGCCAAATTCCCCAACCTGCTCGTCAACGGCTCTTCCGGCATCGCGGTCGGCATGGCGACGAACATCCCGCCCCACAATCTGGGCGAAGTGATCGACGCGGCGGTCTACATTCTGGACGGCCAGGAAAACCCGGATTTTGAGCCCTCATTTCGCGAGTTGCTCCGTCTGGTCAAAGGTCCGGATTTTCCGACCGCCGGCATCATCATGGGCACGGACGGCATAGAAAAAGCCTACGCCACGGGACGCGGCAGCGTCAAAACGCGCGCCCGCGCCAATATCGAAACGATGGAAAAATCCGGCCGCATGCAGATCGTCGTCACGGAGATCCCCTACATGGTGAACAAGGCGAAGATGGTGGAAAAAATCGCCGAACTCGTGCAAGAGAAAAAAATTGAGGGCATTTCCGAGCTGCGGGACGAGTCGAACCGCAAAGGCATCCGGGTGGTGATGGAACTGCGCCGCGACGCCAATCCCCAAGTCGTCCTCAACCTTTTGTACAAACACACGCAGATGGAAGAAGCCTTCGGCGTCAACATGCTGGCCCTCGTGGACGGCGCCCCGCGTCTGCTCACTTTGCCGCAGGCCCTGGATCATTTCATCCGCCATCAGAAAGAGATCATCGTGCGCCGCAGCCGGCACGATCTGAAAAAAGCGGAGGCGGAAGCCCATATCGTGGAGGGTTTGCGCAAAGCGCTGGACTGCATCGATGAGGTGATCGCCATCCTGCGCTCGTCGCGGGACGATCAGACGGCGCGCGGCCGCCTGACGCTGGAGCTGGGGTTCACGGAGATCCAGGCCGGGGCCATCCTGGACATGCGTATGCGCCGCCTGACGGGCCTGGAGCGGGAAAAACTGGACGAGCAGTACCGGAAACTCCAGGATGAGATCGCTTACCTCCAGGCCGTGCTGGCCTCGGAAAAAATGGTGCGCGGCATCATCAAGACGGAATTGCTGGAAATCCGGGATAAATTTGCCGATCCCCGCCGCACAGTCATCGCCCTTGACACGAGCAAAATGGAGGTGGAGGATTTAATCGCCGATGAGGACGTCGTGATCACGATCACGAACCGCGGTTATATCAAACGCCTGCCGCTGGCGACTTATCGCAGCCAGAAGCGCGGCGGCGTCGGGGTCAAAGGCATGTCGACCGGGGAAAACGATTTTGTGGAAAATATGTTCGTCGCCTCGACCCACCATTATTTGCTAGTATTTACCAGCAAAGGAAAAGTTTACCGATTGCGGGCGCATGAAGTGCCGGAAGGGGGCCGCACGGCCAAAGGCACGGCGATCGTCAATCTGCTCAATGTTTCTCAGGACGAAAAAGTGACGGCGACGATGCCGGTGCGCGAGTTCGCCGCGGATAATTTCCTTTTGACGGCGACGAAAAAAGGCGTCGTGAAAAAGACCCGGCTGAGCGAATACAACACCCAGCGCCGGGACGGGCTCATCGCCCTGACGCTGGACGAAGACGACGAGCTGATCGGCGTGCGCCTGACGCGCGGTCAGGACGACGTGCTGCTGGCCACGCGCCTGGGCATGGTCGTGCGTTTTGCCGAGGAAGATATCCGGGCCATGGGGCGTTCCGCCCGCGGCGTGCGAGGCATCCGGCTTAAACCGGCGGATTTTGTCATCGCGATGGATACGGTGGAACCGGGCGACGCGCAGACGACGGTTTTGTCCGTCACGGAAAACGGCTTCGCCAAACGCTCCTTCCTGACGGAGTATCGCAAGACCAACCGCGGCGGCACCGGCATCATCGGCCACCGCCTGACGGAAAAAACCGGTCTGGTCGCCGGCATCAAACTCGTGCGCGGCGAGGAAGAACTGATGATCATCACGGACGTCGGCAAGGTCATCCGCCAGGAAGTGCAGGGGATCTCCGTTTCCGGCCGCGCTTCTCAGGGCGTCAAGGCCGTGCAGACCAAAGATAAGGACGAAGACGCGGCGGACGCGCGCGTAGCCGCCATAGCGAAATTTATTTCCCGCGACGAGGATTGAAAAAACGCATGAAAAGCTGCCATTGGGTCACAGCAGTGTTTATCCTTATCATCGGCGGGTTTTTCCTCTTGAACCGCCTGATCCCGCCGCCGGAATTTTCCGCGAGCGAACGGCGCCTGCTGCGGGTGATGCCGGAATTTAGCGGCGCTGCGGTGCTGAGCGGCGCTTTCATGTCGGATTTTGAGGATTACGCCGCGGACAGTTTCGTTTTTCGCGACGGGCTGCGCTCGCTCAAAGCGGCGGCGGTTTTTGGCTTATTCCGTCAATCGGATAAATCCGGCCTTTATTACAACGCGGCGGCGGGGGCCGGCAAGATCGAAAAACTGAACGAGGCCTCCCTCGCCCGCGTGGCGGCGAAAATAAGCGCGCTGGCGGCGGGACTGGCGGAATGCCGTCTTTATTATGCCGTGATCCC
>JAISEW010000145.1 GCA_031263945.1 Gracilibacteraceae bacterium
CGTCCAAAATCAAAAATAAACGTCTAAATAAGATAACGTTCGGGGACGGGGCCATGCTATAATATGGAACGCAGTCTGACGGACTGTGTTTTTTAGGTCTGGTGGTTAGTTGAAGCTAACTTTTTTCGGGAAAAGGAAGGACGACGATATGAAAACCGGCACGCGCGGGCTTCGCGCCAAAGATCTGATCACCACCGGCATTTTCACGCTGGTGTTTTTCGCGGTGGTGTTTGTTTTTGCCATGCTGTTCACCACGGTTCCGTTGCTCATGCCGTTTATTTCGTGCGCGGACGCGATAGTCGGCGGCGTCATATTTTTGTACCTTGCGACCAAGGTGCGCAAATTCGGCGCAATCACCATTATGAGTGGTATCATCGGGTTGGTCATGTGCCTAGCCGGGCATTTTTGGCCGTGCCTGGTCTTCGGCGTCTGCTTCGGACTGCTGGCGGACTTCCTTTGCTCGCGGGGCGAATATAAAACGTTCGGCTGGAACGCGGCGGGATACGCCGCGATGATCCTCGGCCTTGCGCTGGACGGCTATTCGCCCATGCTGTTCTTCGAGAGCGCGTTCCGGCAAAGCCGCCTCGATATGGGGCTGAGCGAGGAAATCATCCGGCAGATCCTTGATGTGATCCACGGGCCGCTGGTTATCGCGGCGTTTGCGGGGGCGGTGATCTGCTCCGTCGCCGGCGCGTTTATCGGCAAGGCCCTTTTGAAAAAACATTTTGAAAAGGCGGGCATCCTATAGATTCCGGTCCGGACGCAGGCAAAACGCTTCCGCCGACAGCTTCGGGGGGAAAGGAGCATGTACCGATATGGAAAACAAAACCGGGCTGCAAGGCCAAACCGTACAATCCACCATGCTTCTTGCCATTTACGGGCGCGCCAAAGCGAGCCGCATGTTTCCGGATATCCTGCGCGACGGCGAAGCGATCCGGATCGTCGGCGGCATGGATCACGACTTCACGCAAATCGACAAACACTACGGCACGGAATACGGATGCTTTTGCTGCCTGGTTCGCGCCAAACGGCTTGACGAACGCTGTCTCGCCTACATACAGGAGCATCCGAACGGCACGGTCGTCAACCTCGGTTCCGGGCTGGACACGACGTTTGAGCGCGTGGACAACGGTTCCATCCGCTGGTATAACGTCGATCTGCCGGATGCGATGGCATTCCGGCATCGGTTTATCCCCACGCCCGAACGCTGCGGCGACATCGCCAGGTCGATGTTCGACTATACATGGCTCGGCGAGGTCGAAACCGCCGACGGCAGCGTGTTTATCCTGGCGGGCGGGCTGTTCTATTACTTTGAGGAAAAACAGGTGCGCGAATTGATCTGCCATGTTGCGGAGCATTTCCCAACGGGCGAGATTTTCTTTGACGCGCAGTCAAAGACGGCGGTCAAGATTTCCAACAGAATGGTGCGCAAAGCCGGGAACAAAGGCTCCGAGATGAAGTTTTGGGTGAAGGACGCGCAAAAATTGAAAGCCTGGTCGCCGCGCGTCACCGCGGCCCAAAGCGTGCCGTTCTTTGGCGAAGCAAGGAAACAAAGGCGCGTCAAGCTGTCTACAAAGGTGAATATGTGGGCATTTGGCGCACTGAAAATGGGGCAGCTTATCAGCATCCAATGGGGGGCGGAGGAATGAAGACAGCGTTTGACCCCCGCGTAAAACTGCTGGTCCTCGTGCTGATCAACGTCGTGGTATTCGTATCGCCCGATTTGGCGACGGAGTGGCTGTGCATGGGCATGATCAGCGTCCTGCTCATGCTGATGGGCTGCTGGCGGCAGTTGTGGCGCGGGCTGCTCGTTTACGCGGGGCTGATGGGCGCATTGTACCTCTGCGGCCTGGCCGACAACTTCCTCACGGCGTTCGTCGGCATGACCGTCGTCTGCTTTCGGAAAATCATGCCTACCGTATTCTTTGCCTCCGGGCTCATGGCGACGACAAAGGTCGGGGATTTGGTTTCCGCCATGCAAAAAGTGCGCATCCCGAAGGTGATCGTCATCCCCTTTACGGTGACGCTGCGGTTTTTTCCCACGGCGGTGGAGGAATTTGCCGCCATCAGGGACGCCGCGAGGCTGCGCGGGCTGCGGCTGGGCATAGAACGGACGCTCGTCCCCATGATGCTGCGCTGCGCCAACATCGCCGAGGAGCTGTCCGCCGCGTCGGTAACGCGGGGGATCGAGAGCGCGAAAAAAAGAACGTCCATGCGCGAGCTGCGGCTGGGCCTGCCGGACTTTGGGCTGGCCGCCGTCTTTCTCGCGCTGAGCGCGTTGTCCGTGATGGGAGGCGTACCGGCGCTGTATGGTTAACATCGAAAACGTCACCTTCCGTTACGGCGAAACCCGCGGGCAATGCCTGCATGACGTGTCCCTGCGCGCCGGTAAGGGCGAGTGCGTCCTGCTGTGCGGCGAAAGCGGCTGCGGGAAAACCACCGTCACCCGCCTGGTCAACGGGCTGATCCCCCATTTCTATGAAGGCGCGTTCGCCGGCCAGGTAACCGTGGCGGGGCGTGACACGGCGGTAACCATGCCGGACGCGCTGGCCGGCGCGGTCGGCTCGGTATTTCAAAACCCGCGCAGCCAGTTCTTCAGCCTCGACACGACCGGGGAGATCGCTTTCGGCTGCGAAAACCTTGGCCTGCCGCCCGCTGAAATCGGGGAACGGGTACGGGGGACCGCCGCCGCGCTGGGTATAGAGCGCCTGCTTGGCCGCGGCATCTTCGCCCTGTCCGGCGGCGAAAAACAGCTTGTCGCCATCGCCTCGGCGTACGCGCTTTCCCCGGAGATATTCGTGTTCGACGAGCCGTCGTCCAATCTGGACTGGAAAGCCTGCAAAGAGCTTGCCCGTTTGATGCTGCGGCTGAAAGACGCCGGAAAGACCCTGCTGATCGCGGAACACCGGCTGTACTGGCTGGCCGGCCTGATCGACCGGGTGGTCTATATGAAAGCCGGGCGGATAGAGGACGGCTGGCGGGCGGAAGAATTCCTGTCCCTGCCGTCGGGCCGGCGGACCGGCCTGGGGCTGCGCGTACTGAACCCCGCCGCGCTCCGCCCCGCCGCGCTCCGCCCCGCCGCGCGGGAACGGGGGCGGCGGGCGGCGCCGTCCTTGCGGGTCCTGGGGCTATCCGCCTGGTACAAGCGCGGCGAGAGCGTCCTGCGGGATATTTCCTTCCAGGCTTCTCCCGGCGAGGCAGTCGCCATACTCGGCGGCAACGGCGCGGGCAAGACCACGCTGGCGCGGACGCTGTGCGGCCTGCATAAGAAAGCCTCCGGCGAGATCACGCTGGACGGTGCGAGGCTGCCGGCAAAAGCGCGGGCGGGCCCGTTCTACCTTGTTATGCAGGAATCCGGCTACCAGCTTTTCACCGACAGCGTAGAGAACGAGCTGCTGCTGTCCAAAAACAGGCGAAGCCGCCC
>JAISEW010000153.1 GCA_031263945.1 Gracilibacteraceae bacterium
GTTAAATATCCGCTCTGATAGAGAAGTGGCGTAGGGTCATTGCCGTCCGCCCTATAATCGGTTATGGAGTTTGCCGGGACAGTCACGCCTTTGGCAAAATCAGACAGGTCAAACCTGTCTCGCTCCAACAGTTTTATGAGAAACGTCGGCGTTCCCGTCTCAAACCAGTAATCTTGGAATTTACTCGCTTTTAATGTTTTCAAGACGCTGAAAGGATTGTACAAACCCTCAGTGTTTTCGCAAAAATGATAGCCGTCGTAACGCTTTTTCATTTCCGCCATAGTTTCTTCTATGGTCACGCCGCCACGCTCCGCGAGTTCGCGCAATTCCGGCTCGAAATTATTCCATAATTCCTCTGCGGTTATACCGCAAATGTTGGCATATTTATAATCCATGCTTATATCATCTAAATGGTTCAAATCGCTGAATACGCTGACTTTAGAAAACTTGGTCACTCCGGTCAGGAAAGAAAGTCGCAGATTTTCATCCGCTCTTTTTAAGACGCCGTAAAAATCTTTTAATTTCTTTCTAAATGAATCGTTTAGTGTTAAGTCGTCAATACTCTCCACCAACTGTTTATCGTATTCGTCTATCAACACGACCACTTTTTCGCCGAATTTTTTACGCGCATTTTCAATGAGGTTAGAAAACCTTGTTGTGGGGTCATTTTTTTCATAGCCGGACAGATCCCAGAGTTTTTCATGCGCTTGCAGTCTATTGTTCAAGCGATCTTCAAAAACACCAAGGTCGGCGCCCATTTCGGACATGTCCAAATGAATGACTGGATGCCGCCGCCAATCCTTTTCCAGTTTCCCCAGCGCCAGCCCCTGAAACAGTTCTTTTTTTCCTTCGAAATAGGCTTTCAGTGTGGAGACGAGCAGGCTTTTGCCAAAGCGCCGCGGCCGGCCAAGGAAAAACTGTTTACTATTAGTAGCGGCGGCCAACTTATAGACCAAATCGGTCTTATCCACATAAACGCGCTCATCCTGAATGATTTCTTCAAAATTTTGCATACCGACCGGCAATTTACGCATGGGAGGACTCCTTTCTTCAACGAATCCCTTATTCTTCCTCGGCCATGAGTTTTTCCAAACAGGCGCTTTCTTCTTCCGGCGTCGTAACGACCCCCTCCAGCCACAGCCGGCGGACGCGGCGCAGGATCTCGCCCACCCGCGGGCCTTCCTCCACGCCGAGGCGCACGAGATCCAGGCCTTTCAGGCGCGTGTGGATCCGGGCCCGCGCCGCTTCGTATTTCGCCATTTCCGTCTGGAATTTCTTTTGGGCGCCGACGATATCGCGGAGAAAATAGGGCGTGTTGCGCATGATATCGTCGATGGCGGCCAGATCGGCCCAATCGGCGCACGCGGCCAGATTTTCCATCAAATCCATGTAATCATGGGTCACCTTCACCAGCGACCGCGTCAATTTCAGGCGGGAGAGGACGAGTTCGATCTGACGGGCATCCATGAGCTGCAGCGTGAGCAGCCATTTGCGCGCCAGCGTCCAGCGGGCCGCCTCCTCCGGGTTTTCCCCGCCGTGCCAGGGCAGCGCCTCTCCGAACCAGCTCGCGAGCACGCGGGCGCGGTCCAAATGCGTGATCATGGCCTGGTAATTCCGCTCGTTATATATGGCCAGCCATTCTTCGGTAAAACGCTCCTGACTCACTTTGGCAAAAGCGCCGGCCTCCAGGGCCACGCCGACAGCCTCCCGCGTCAGTTTGTCCAAACGGAACCCGTACCGGCCGGCGAAGCGCACGGCCCGCATGATCCGCGTCGCGTCGTCGATAAAGCTCATATTGTGCAGCAGGCGGATCTCTTTTTGCATGAGATCGCGGCCGCCCCCGAAATAGTCGATGAGCTGCCCGTAGGAATCCCTGTTCAGGCACAGAGCCATGGCGTTGATCGTAAAATCGCGGCGGAACAGGTCTTCGCGCAGGGCGGACTGCTCCACATGCGGCATGGCGCCCGGATAATCGTATTCTTCCATGCGGCTGCCCGCTATATCCACATGCAGGCCGTTTTTGAGAAAAAGGCGCGCCGTGCCGAATTCCTGGTGCCGCACATGCTTGTAGACGTCGAGATATTTTTCCATTAATTGGGAAAAATGGAATCCATTGCCTTCGATGACGAAGTCAAAATCCTGAGACGGCTCGCCCAGGAGCAGATCGCGCACAAAACCGCCCACCAGATAAACCGGCCGCTCCATCTCGTCCGCTATGGCCGCTGCCGCCGCCAGCACTCGCCGCGCGCCCTCCGGCAGGGACTCCAGCAGGCGGATCGTGTCCTCGCGGTTGGCGAGACTTCGCTCCCGCACGGTATTGTCGTCGGCGGAAACCACGGTGCCATAGATCAGGCGCAGCACGTCGGTGCGGGAAACGATGCCGATCAGCTTGCCGTTTTCCACGACGGGCACACGGCCGATATCGTTCTGGATCATCAGTTTTTGCACACCCTCCCAATGCGTATCCGGGGAAGCCGTCACCACGTCCCGCGACATGAAGCCCTTGACCGGGGCGTGCTGCAAACCGTACTTCAGCGCTTTGTCCACGTCGCGGCGCGAAATAACGCCGACCAGCGCCCCGTCCTGTACGACCGGCATCCCGGAATGAGCGTATTTCAGGAGCAGATTGCCCACGGTTTCCAGCGTCATGTCCGGCGTCACGGTGTGGACGGGAAAACTCATGATATCACGCGCGAGGTTCGGCTGGGCGGCGTATTTGCGTATCTCCTGCCGCAGTTCCTCTATAACCGGAAAAAGGTCGTCGCGTTTCAGCGTCGCCGAAGCCGCGTACAAATGACCGGCGCCCCGGAAAGCCCGCAGAATGTCGCGCACGGGCAGGGCGTCAGCTTTGGAGCGGCCGACGATATTGACGCGGCCCGGCATTTTGACGACGATGAACCAGACGTCGGCGTCCTCGATCTCCCGCAGCTTGTGGATGAGCAGGGCCAGCCCGCCTACATACTGGGCGCATTCCGCGTGGGAGATGAATATCGGGATCTCGCTTTGGCGGATGATCTCCTTGTTGCGCATGAGCTGCTGAAACACGTCCATCTGTTCCGGGGTGAGCGGACGGCGCAGGTATTCGGCCACGACGCCCAGACGTCCGCCCTGGGCCAGCAGCCAGGCCACGGCCGCCGCGTCGCGGGGGGTCGTGTTTTCCAGGAGCAGACTGCCCGTATCGTCATAGACGCCCAGCAGCATGAGGGTCGCTTCCATCGCGCTGACTTTCAGCCCGGCCTGGATGATGCGCTCGACCAACAAGGTCGTGCAGGCGCCGGTCTGCTCGATCACCATGTTTTCCTCGATGGCGCCGGCGTGCGGATGGTGGTCAAAGACAAAAAGCGGTTTGCCGCGCAGCAGGCGCAGCGTTTCCTCATTCGACACGGCCCGGCTCAGATCGGCGGTGTCGACGAGGATGACGGCGTCCACCGCCGCCAGATCGACGTCTTTCAGTTTCTGGCAGGGGAACAGGTCTTTGGTCAAAGCCATGAATTCCTGCACGAAGGAGTTGCTTTTGCCGTTTATGACGGGGACCGCTTCCGGCATGAGTATTTTGGCGGCCACCATCGAGGCCAGCGCGTCAAAATCCAGGCTGATGTGCCCGAGGATGATTTTCACGCCTGCTCCAGCAGCGCGGTGATTTCCTCGTCGCCGACGCCTTCCTTGCGCAGGCGGCTCTGGATGGCCTCCTGCCAGAAACGGCTTTTGGCCGCCATTTTCCGGAACGGTTTCGCGTAAGTCTTGTTTTTGCGGATCCGGGACTCGGCGTTGCCGCCGATGATCTCGCAGATGTACCCGGCGCGGATGCGGTCGCTCTGGGACATTTCCCCGTAGTTTTCCTGCAAGTCCCGCGTCACGTCCCGGTAGAACGCTTCAAACTCGGCAAAAGGGAGTTCCGTGTCCATGGCCAGAAATTCTCTCAGCTTTCGCAATTTTTCTTCCATAAATTTCCTCGCGCGTTTTTGTAGAAACTTCCGCCCTGATTATAACACGTTTTTCTCCGGAATGACAGGAGGGGATTCCGCGCCGCTTGCCAAACGCCGGGAAAAAAGCTATAATTATTTTATGGGAAGCGGGGTGTAAAGCAATGGATCTGAGTCAGATGTTGGGGCGCATGATTTCGGTTTCCGAGCTTGGGCGGGGACAGGCGTCCAAGGTGATGCAGGCCGTGGAGGAAACAGGGCAGCCTTATATTGTCATGAAAAACAACAAGGCCCAGGCCGTGATCATTTCCGTCCGCGATTACGACGAACTGCTGAAGACGCGGGAAGTGCTGGCTTCGCTTGATTTGCCGGAAACCGGCGTCCGGCGCGAGGCGGGCGACGGGTACAGCAGTCTGACAGATGAGGAAATGCGCCTTTTTCTTAGCGGCGAACAGGGAGAACGCTGAATCCGAGAACGGCAGCACTGCCCTGCAATCCCCCAAACTTGTCAGTAAGCGGCGAGAATTTTTCCCGTCAGGCAAGGCGGAGGAGGAAGGCATACCCGTTGTGGTATGGCGACTGACGACAACGCAGTATGACGGGAAAAAGGCCGACGCTTAGTAAAGTTTGGGGGGTTGCAGGGCAGTAGAGTAGAATGGAATGGAGGATCCCAGCAAATATGACTATATGGAACCAGGAGTACGAATGCATGCCCCGGCCGCGATTGGCGGAATTACAGTTAGAACGGCTGAAACATACGGTGCGCCGCGTATATGAAAAAGTGCCCCATTACCGGGAGGCCTTTGATAAAATAGGATTTAAGCCCCAGCATTTACAAAAATTGGATGACCTGTCGCGCTTGCCCTTTATCACCAAAGACGATTTGCGCAATTTTTACCCCTTCGGCCTTTTTGCCGTGCCGCAGCGGGAAATCGTGCGCCTGCACGCCTCTTCCGGCACGACGGGCCGCCCGGTCGTAGTCGGCTATACGCGCGGCGATATGGAAACCTGGACGGAACTCACGGCTCGCATGGTGACTCTGGCCGGGGTGACCGGCGACGACACGGCGCAGATCGCTTTCAACTACGGCCTCTTCACCGGCGGTTTCGGCCTGCATTACGGGCTGGAGCGCGTCGGCGCCGCGGTGATCCCCGCTTCCGGCGGCAACACGGAGCGCCAGCTCATGCTCATCCGGGATTTTGGCGCGACGACGCTGATCGCCACCCCCGGTTACGCCCTCTATCTGGGGGAAGAAGCGGAAAAACAGGGCGTCGATCTTTCGCGCTGGAAATTGCGCCTCGGCCTGTTCGGCTCGGAGCCCTGGTCGGAGGAAATGCGGGCGGAGATCGAAAAACGCCTGCGCGTCACGGCGACGGACAACTACGGCCTGAGCGAGGTGATGGGGCCGGGCGTGAGCGGCGAATGCCATTGCCGCGCCGGTATGCACATCGCGGAAGACCATTTTATTGTGGAAACGATCGACCCGGAGACGGGCGCCGTGCTGCCGCCGGGCGAAGAAGGCGAACTCGTTTTCACTTCGCTGACCAAAGAGGCTTTCCCGGTCGTCCGTTTTCGCACAAAAGACATCTCGCGCCTGGACCCCGCACCCTGCGCCTGCGGGCGCACGACGGTCCGGATGCGCAGGATCAGCGGCCGGACGGACGATATGCTCATCATTCGCGGCGTGAACGTCTTCCCCTCGCAAATCGAAAGCGTCCTCATCAATTCGGCGGGCATCGCCCCGCATTACCGGATCGACGTTTACCGGCGCGGCGCGTTGGACGACTTGGAAATATCCGTCGAACTGGCGTCTTCCGACCTTTTGGAACCGTATTTTCAATTGGAGGAACTGTCCGCCGCCATCCAGCGCAAAATCTACGCCACGCTGGCCCTGAACGCCAAGATCCGTCTCGTGCAGCCCGGTTCTCTCGAGCGCTCCACGGGCAAGAGCCAGCGGGTGTTTGACCATCGCCGCCAATCATGAGGACTGAGAGGAATAACGTGAAACAACTGATGACAGGCAACGAAGCCGTGGCCCGCGGCGCCTGGGAAGCCGGAGTCCGGGTGGTGAGCGCTTACCCCGGCACGCCGAGTACGGAGATCACGGAAAACGCGGCCCGCTACGCGGAAATATACGCGGAATGGTCGCCCAATGAAAAAGTGGCGCTTGAGGTGGGGATCGGCGCTTCCGTCGCCGGCGGGCGGGCGCTGACCGCCATGAAACACGTCGGCGTCAACGTGGCGGCCGACCCCCTTTTCACCGTGGCTTACACCGGCGTGACCGGCGGACTCGTCCTCGTTTCCGCCGACGATCCGGGTATGCACAGTTCGCAAAACGAGCAGGACAACCGCCATTTTGGCCGGGCGGCGAAAATCCCCGTCCTGGAGCCTTCCGACAGCCAGGAAGCCAAGGATTTTACCGTCGCCGCCTTTTCCCTCAGCGAGGAATATGATACGCCCGTCATGCTCAGGATCACCACCCGGGTCGCCCATTCCCGCTCCCTCGTCGAGCTGGGTCCCCGCAGCGAGCGCCCGCTCCCTCCTTACGTCAAGGACGCCCGCAAATACGTCATGATCCCGGCTTATGCCCGGCCGCGGCACGCGGCGGTCGAAGCGCGGCTGACCGCGCTCCGCGAGCTGGCGGAAACAACGCCCCTGAACCGCGTGGAATGGGGGGATAAGTCCGTCGGGATTGTCACGGGCGGCATCGCTTACCAGTATGTAAAAGAGACGCAGCCCGGCGCTTCCGTGCTGAAACTGGGGCTCGCTTTTCCGTTGCCGCGCCGGAAAATAACGGAATTCGCCCATTCGGTCGAGCGGCTCTATGTGGCGGAGGAACTGGAAGATTTTTGGGAAGGCTATTTGCGCGCCTGGGGCCTTCCCGTCCGGGGCAAGGAAATTTTTCCCTGGACCGGCGAATTGCAGCCGGAAACCGTGGCTTCAGCCCTGGCCGCGGAAACGGACCGCCCTTCTTCTCCGCCGGCGCCTCGCCCGGCGGCCGCGGCCGACCCGCCCGCCCGCCCGCCCGTCCTATGTCCCGGCTGTCCGCACCGCGGACTTTTCTACGTACTCAGCAAGATGCGCCTGACGGTGGCCGGCGATATCGGCTGTTACACCCTCGGCTGCCTGGAGCCGCTGAACGCCCTCGATACGACTATCTGTATGGGCGCGAGCATCGGCGCGGCCATCGGCATGGAAAAAACCCGCGGCCCGGAATTCGCCCAGAAGCTCGTCGCCGTCATCGGAGATTCCACTTTTATCCATTCGGGGATCACCGGTCTCATCGACGCCGTCTACAATAAAACACAGACGACGCTCCTGATCCTGGACAACCGCACCACGGGCATGACCGGCCATCAGGACAATCCGGTCACGGGCCGGACGCTGCAGGGGGAAAAATACCGGGAGATCGACCTGACGCAGCTCTGCCGCGCCGTAGGGGTGGACCGCGTCACGACCGTGGATCCCTTTGATCTGAAGCTGATGGAGCAGACGCTCCGCGCGGAATTGGCGGCGGCGGAGCCTTCCGTCATCATCGCCCGGCGCAAATGCGCGCTGATCGACCGGGAGGCGGCGCGGCCCCCGCTTGCCGTCGACCGGGATAAATGCACCGGCTGTTTTCGCTGTATGCGTCTCGGCTGTCCCTGCCTTTCCCGGCAGGAGAAAAAAGCCGTGATCGCCGGCCAGTGCGTGGGCTGCGGTCTCTGCTCCCAGGTGTGCGTTCCGGGCGCCATCGTCAGCGCGGGGGAAGCGGGGGAAACGCTATGAATAATATCCTTATCGCCGGCGTGGGCGGTCAGGGGACGATACTGGCCGGGCGCATACTGGCCGCCGTTATCCTGGAGGCCGGTTATGATCTGAAAGTATCGGAGCTCCACGGCATGGCCCAGCGGGGCGGCAGCGTCGTCACCCAGGCCCGCTGGGGCGAGCGCGTTTTCTCCCCCATCGTCGCTCGCGGCGAGGCGGACGTCATTTTGGCTTTTGAAAAACTGGAAGCCCTGCGCTGGCTGCCCTGGCTGCGCCCCGGCGGACAAATGCTCGTCAATGACCAGCGCATCGACCCCATGCCGGTGGTGACCGGCGCCGCCGCTTACCCGGAGGATATTCCCGCTCTCCTGATGGCGGCGGACGCGGCGGTCACGGTTTGCGACGGATACGCCCTCGCCCGGCGAAGCGGCAGCCCCAAGGCCGTCAATATGGTTTTGCTCGGCCTGCTTTCCCGCCATCTGGAATTTCCCGCCGCCGCCTGGGAAGACGCCATCCGTCAGGCCGGCCCGGAAAAATACCTGCCGGCCAATCTGGCCGCTTTTCGCTTGGGCAGCGCCGAACAATGATTTTGATTTAACGGAGCCTTTATTTTCACCGTCCATTAATATTTCACAAATCGCTATATTCGTGATATAATATTTACGGGTCCAAACCCGTAATTTCTGGAAAACAGACAAGGAGAAAAAAAGAAAAATTATGCATATTCAGACGAAGAAGTATTCTGTCCTCACTAAACTGGGAATTTTGACGCTCATCGCCGCCATGGGGTTCGCGCTTGCCGCCTGCGGTTCCTCGGCCCCTCCCGCCGCGCCGCAGACGCCCGGCGAAACACCGGAGGTAACGCCGGAAATAACGCCGGACGACGCGGTCGATGTGCCCAATCCGTTGGTGGAGTCGACGGGGGAGGAAATCAGCGCAAAACTGGGCTTTGATTTCTACGCGCCGGATGAGTTCGCGAAAAGCGCTCAATACAGCATAATCGGCGATAAAGTGGTGTCGATGACCTATGTGATGGAAACCGGCAAAGGCCCGGTCAACGTCGTTTACCGCGCGGCCAGAACCGAAACGGATGAGGCGCTCGCGATTTCCGGTGATTTCAACTCTTATCCAAAAACGGAAACGGTGGAACTCAGCAGCGGGCAGCAGATAACGGTGTACACCAGCGAAGGCACCGGCCCGGCCCTGATCTTGTGGTATAACGAAAATATCGCGGACGGCGGCGCCGGCGTCTCCGCTTCGCTGGCGCTCGACCCGGTCGT
>JAISEW010000217.1 GCA_031263945.1 Gracilibacteraceae bacterium
ATTGTGTTAAACCTGCACCTCCTTGATGTTACCGAACCATCCATATCCTACAGCCGTCTTTGCTCCGACGCCCATTTCACCAAGAGTTTCCGCGAACAATTCCGGAACGCTTTCCCCGCGGATCGCGTGTTTCTTTATTTCCAATTCTCGGGAGACAAGCCTGAAAGTGAACGGTGTATCTTTCGGTACGGCGTAAAATTTTATCGGGTTAGGGCTTTGATCGTCCGTTGGCGCGGACTGACCTTTATAATAGTCGCCGTAATGCGGGTTCATAATGTCGAGTTGCAGTTTGAGTTCCTGTTGGCTGCAGGGCGCGGGATAAGCGTCCAGAAATATGATCTGCCCGGCGTTCCCTTGAGCGCCGAACGTTTTGATGAAATCCCCGTCGGCAAGCGCGGACTCTTCGCTGCCGTCAAACAAGCCGAGTATGACAAAACTCCGCAGGCAGCCTTTTAGCGCCGAGCCGGGAATATAGGGGAAACCATAGGTGTGATGCAAGGTTATTCCCGTTTCAAACACGGATCCGCTCCCTAACCCAACTGCCATGCGCGAACCGAGCGCGGCGGTCACGCAATGGTCGCTTTTGTACGCGGCAAGAATATCAAGCTGCGACTTCACAATATCGGATAAGAGTCTTGATTCCGGCTTCGTGTAAGTCTGCCCGCTGAGGATCTTCAGTTTTTTCTCTTTCTCGCGGAATATCCGTATATATTTTTGCGTTTTCAGCGCCGTATTGTCAATGACGACTCCGGACGAGCCGAACAACAGTTCCGCCGTGTCTTGCGGCAGATAGTACGCCGCGTTTACAGGACCGCCAGCCAAGTGGACATTCTTTGCCTGCTTTTTATCCGGTTTTTTGCGGCTTGGTTCCGGCAAAAACTCCACTTCCGCACCGACAGTCAGCGCAGCGGCTTTACCGGACGGCATCGCAAACCAAAGATCGTATTTGAAGTCGGCGCATCTTATGAACCCGTAACCGCTTCGGTCGTCGCGGAGTTTTACACAAACTATTTTACCCTTCATTCGCGTCTCCCTCGATCAGGTCATCCGCGTCCCCCTCGATCAGACCGCTCGCAAATCGTTTGAGCCACTCTAAGAGCGCCAGGACCTCATTTGTCACGACCCTATACTCATCGGAGCTCATGGCGCAAACATATTCTTCCAGTCGGGTCGGGTTGGCGAAATAGCCGCTTTTTATCAACCAATCGGATATATTATTGTAAACAATCGCGTATGAACCGCCCTTGTCCACCGCGAACGCCACCGCCGCCGCCAGCCCGTTGGCCAGCACCAGCGTCGGAAATTTTTTGGCGTAAGATTTGTATTCTTTTTTCGCTTTTTCATTTTTGCCGGCGACGACATTTTTTACGGCGTTAAGCGCGAATTCGGCGCGCCCGCTTTCAATTACGGCTTGTTTCATACTGCTGTCCCTCCATACTCACGCGGCACAGTCCCTTGCCGATTGTCGCGTCGCCGCCGATCTGAATGTATTTCGGCATTTTTTCCGCGATCACGTCGAGCAGATACTTCCCTTCATCCGCGCCCGCCGCCCTGACCGTGGCCGATTTTCCCCGCGCTTCTTCGCTGATAAAGATTTTGGCTGTCATGATGAGCGCGTACATTACCGTCTCGGCGGGGAGCAGTTCCTCCGTAAACAGCGCTCCTTTCGCGACTGTACCGGTTTTGTTGTCGATCTTCACGCGAGTTATGATCTCGGTGTTGTTCCGCGCGAAGTCACTGAAATCATCGTCAGAGAGGATGATCAGATTGTCCTTTACGTACCGCGCGTCGTCCAGCCTCAGCCAGATCGCAATTGATTCGGCCAGTTTCGCGGCCTGCTCCGTCCGGGCCGCCTCAATCGTGTATTCTTCCAGTACAACTTTGCCGGATTTGAGGATGAGCAGTTTATCGCTTGATACCTGCGCCTTTTCATCCGCCGCCGCGTATTCCGTCGTTATTCCCGCGAACGCGAAGTCCTCCCGAAGTCTGTTCAGGATATACGGGCAAGTGGCATAGGCAAACACGCCTTTGGCCGAACGCACGGGAAAAAGCAGCAGGCGCGCGTCCGTAAAGGCGATACTGCCCGCGTGTTTATCGCCGTCGTCTTCCGGTCCGAAGGCGACTCGCACAAAATCGGCGGGCAAATCGGCAATTTGCTCAAATTCCTCACGGATACAGCCTTTTACCCCGCTGGACTCGATCTTCGGCAGTCCCGAATGGCGTTCCCGCTGAATAGGCAAATCCACGAGACCTAAGTCCGAGCCCGTTCCCGCGTGGATACCCGATAGCGCTTTGAAGAAAACCGGTTTTACATTTTTGTACATGACCTTAATTCCCCCTTACTTTTCCGATATAGCAGATGCCGCACCCGTCTTCGCGGGAATAATCGCTGATGCTCGCGGCGTGGAGGCTTGTGACGATCCCGCGGTTTTCAGCGGTGTTTTCCGTCAGTTTGTAATAGTACACAGATCCCGCCCTGACCGCCCGGCGCGTCTGTTTGGGGCGCCCGGCCTTCATGTCGAACCCGCCTGCGCTGTCGCAGCCATATACCGCCGCCGTCAGCAGTTCGGCGGGAACGGGCAGTTCCGGCAAATACCCGTTTTTGAATATCGCCGGCGTGGCCAGATATAATTTGAATCCGCCGTCCTCGTCAATGGCCGGGTTCGGTGATATTTCCCCGCCATAGGCGGTGAAGTCCGCGACTTTGTTTTCTCCGCCAAACCTTGTCAACCGCGAAACTGTATCCGCGCCGCTGATGCTTGCCGCCAGCGCGGCGGTATTCCTCCCCGTGCCGACGAGTCTGGTCAAAGGAGAGCGATAAAGCATGCCCTGTTTGACGGCGCCTGTGCCGCGCTCTTTATAAACGCCGATCCTGCTTTCGGGCGTAATGTAATCAGACAGCGGCACAGACTCCGTTATCGTCTCTCCGTCCAAATAATTTTGCAGAGTGCTGCGAGAGATGTACCGCCGCTCCGCCGGGATCACCTTGCCGTCCGCGTTTACCCAAAGCTGAAAAGGCGTCCTCAGACTGGAAAGCCCGTCATTTTCTTGTAATTCACAGCGGATAAGGGTTTTATCGTCCTCGCTCCAAACATGATCGGCGGGGACCGGGAAATGGGGGATACCGTTCAACAGCAACGCGTATTCGGTGACGGCGCAGTCTTTTGTCGGGTCGTTTTCCATATCGGCTATGTCAAACGAGCCGTTTTCGTGCAGCCAACCCGCCCGCGCCGCACCCCGCACAACCGAGGGAAATGGCGGAAACATCCCCGCACCGAACGTATCCTCCCCCCACACGGATGGCTTACCCACGCCGAAAGTAAGCGTATCAAGCGCGCTGATCTGAATTTTCATTACGCCGCTCCCCTTTCCCGCGCGATAAACGCGACAGCCCGCAAGTACATCAGCAGGTTCTTGAGGTCTGTATGGGGTGACATTTGCTGCAGTATATCGCAGACTTCCTTGATGGTTTCTTCTCGTTTTGCTGGGTTCGGGAACTCGGAATGTCGGAGGATCCGTTCCGCTTCTATAAGAAATATCTCTGTTTGCAGCGTCCGGTTATCGGTCTCCGCGATTCTCGCCAGTTCGGTTCCGAGTTGATAAATAAATTTTGGCGACAATTTTTCATCCGCGATAACTTCCACAAGTCTGTCAAGCGTATCAAGGCTGCTGTTTCCATCATAGAAGAATGGCTGAACAAACTCTGTTACCTCGCCGCTGTGTTTCGCGACCGTCAGGCAGTACGCGTCTTTACCGGGGTAGGATTTCGCTTTGGCTTCGGCCTCCCGGGCCATGCGAAGCGCTTCCGCCAGCGGCGCCCTGACGTGCGCGATCACCACTCCGGCGCTGAAGGTGAGTTTCTCGTCCATATACTTCGTCGAATCGACAATCTTGCCGAACGCGGCGCGCAGTTCTTTGAGCGCGGGGAAAACACTCCTGAGGTTCAGAGCGCCGAGGAAGTCCTCACCGCCGGCATAGATCAAAGCGCCGTTTTTCCTTTTTGACCAGTCAACGATCGCGCGAGACTTTTCCGCGGCGAACTCGCTGATTTTTCTGCTGAGATCCCCCTGAAATTCTTCGATCTGAGACTTGTCACGGATCTTCGGTTCGGAGTACCACATACCCATATTGTCGCCGTCAAACATGACGATCGTGTAGTAACCATGTTTGTCGCCGGTTTTTAGTTTATCGCCGTACATCTCGTAAACGTCGGTGACGGACGGGAATTTATCGTCGAACTTTTGGAGGGAAAAATTCAGGCAGCGTTTTACAAACGCGGGAGCGGACAGCGTTTCACCGATTTGAATATACTTATCCAATTTGTAGGCCGGAATATTGACATCTGTGACCGCTTGCGCCTCCCGAACGAGATGACCGCGTTTTTCGCGATAAAACAAAGCGTTGTACTCATACATCAAATTGCATTTGCGGCCATAGGGCTCGTCAAGCTGTATGAACTCGCGGAGCGTTTTGGCCGAGCCGAGCCGTTTTATCACGTTAATATAGCATTTGCCGAAATCCTCGCCGCCCCGGTATGGCTCGGAGGCGTAAAACACTTGCGGCAGCGCCCGTATTTGCCGCCGCGCGCTATCGGAGTAATCAAGTTTTGCCTCGGCAAACACCGTTCGCGCGATCTCTTCCCATTGGGAACGCACATATTTTCCCAGTTCGTCGCAAAATATGCGAAGCGCGCCGGTGTTTTCGCTGTCGACTGTCATTAAAAACCTGTTTGGCGCGGATTCCTGTCCGGGATCCGGGAAGATGACTCTTGCTCCCTGCCGCTGCGCCTCAAGCATGGTCCGCCGAGATAAATACGACAACAGGTAACTTCCCGCGTATAGATCCTGCAGTTTCCGGGCTTTTTCGATAAAACTCTGAACGGGCCCTATGGTAAACAGAGTCAAGTACTTCAAGTTTCAAACCCTCCCGTCCAGTTCCTGATAAAAGGCGTCGCGATCCGCCGGATTGAACTTATTCGTGCAATGCAGCTGTGTTACTATACAGCGGTAATTTTTATCGTCCCATGGCGCGGTGGAGAGCAGTAAGCTC
>JAISEW010000001.1 GCA_031263945.1 Gracilibacteraceae bacterium
TACGAAAAGAAATCGTAGGGGGCGATGGCAATCGCCCCGTCGCCCCGCGTCCTGCGATTTCCCCGCGGCACGCAAATAATGGACGGAACAGGAGCCGCGGGCGGATTGCCATCCGCCCCAACGGAAATCCACGATCACAACATCCGGGACCGTCCTATCCCCTCCGCCAGCGCAATAGAGACAATCCGGCCCGAGACAGCGGACGGGTTTGTCAACCTAATTTTCTTTAAATACCCGCCTGTCAGATCGCCTCGTTTTGCTGCAGGAGACGGTATTGATCAATAACGCCTTGCGCGGCCTCGCGGGCGCTGCGGTTCACATTGGGGAAAGTGAGGATCTCATGCGCGCCGAGGTAGGCCTCGTCGTATTTTTGCTGCAGCCACAGCGTCGTCATCCGTTCCGTCCGAAAAGCGCTGCGCGCGTCTTTGGTGTCGACAGAGCCCTCTTTTTCCATCTGGCGTAAAAAATCTTCCATTTTTTGGAAATACGAATGTGTCAAGCTCACGCGCTCCGTCCGGTTCAGCAGGACGACCAGCAGATGATACTGCCAAAACCATACAGAGGCTTGTTCGCCGCCTTCATAGCGTTCCGCCATTTGCAGCGATTCCAGGATATATTCCTCCGCTTTTTCATAATCCCGCCGTTCCACAAAAGCGGCGCCTTCCTGATACCGCTTGTCCATATGATTTTTTTGCACCGCTTCGGGAGCCATCGCCCGCTGCACCGTCAGCTCCGCCCCGATCAGCTCCGCTTCGTCATACCGCCCGCAGCGCAAATACAATTGGATCATCTGGCGGCCGACCGTATCCCGCACCTTCTGATCCAAGCCCACCTGCGAACTCTCATAGACCGTTTTCCAGTGGAAAAGGGCTTCCTCATAATCCCGGCGCTGAAAGAGAACTATGCCGTACTGATAATGGTACTGCATCCCCACATGATCGGCCCGCTCGTTCAGATACGGCGTCAGACGGCGGAACAATTCGTAGCTTTCCTCGTTCTTATCGGTCTCGTCCTGTTTATACAGGCAGGACGCGAGCATCAGTCCGTTCCAATACGTCGCTTCCGCGTTTTTGATCCGGTCAAAACACTCCCATTCCAACTCAAACACCGCGCATAAAATGGGGATTTCATCCACGGTGCGCGGCATCCGCCAGCGTTCTTCCATTTCATCGATCCGCGTGCGCTTGGTCGGGGCCACAAAACGCCCGTTCTGGCGCGCCTGCCAAATATCAAGGTGCAATTCCCCATAAGCCGCCGTTTCAATGAAAATGCGCCGCAGCGGCAATTCCATCAGCTTTTCAAAAAGCCCGCGGGAATTCGTCGATATGGCCAGCGTCTCCAGCGGCAACTCCTCCAGCAGCATCAGATTGTTACGCCAGGTGATCCCCGTGTTGCGGGCGTCTAAACCCTTCAGGCCGCGCAGCCGCAGGAGCGGGCTCAGATTGCGGACGGTGGCGCCGCTCACGTCCAGATACTCCACCCGGCCCAGTTTTTCGATATCCTTCAGATTGGGGATGGACTGACCGGAAAAATCGACTTCCCGGTGCAGGACCAGTTCCTGCAGACCGCCCTGCTCAAAATAATACTGCTGACAGCGAACCGAATCAACGAACGGCCAGTAGATCGCCACTTCCTCCACCGTAGTCTCGGGATCATCCGATATATTCGCCCGCCAGTCCCGCAAATCATCCCAAAGTTTCGCCGGCACCAGCTCCGCCTGCCGCAGCAGCTCATAATAGAAAAACCGGATGCCGCTGAATTTCCGGTGATGCAGCCAGCGGGACCGCTCCTCATAGTCCGCTTCGTTCAGCAGATAGGAAGCCGCCAGCAGTTCAAAAAAGGCCAAATGGACGAAGGTGTACAAACCGTCTTTTTTCCGCTCCCGCGAACCCCGGCGCATGAGGTTCGTCACCACTTTGCTTTCCAGTCCGTTATACCGCGCCCCGCTGAGAGCCTCGATTTCCTCCTTCAAGATATACGCCCTGTTTTTAGCCAGCATGAGCCTGATCATCTTCCAGACAAAATCCTGCGCCAAAGCGACATAATCATCCTGCGACAGATCCTCCGCCACAGAAGCGCCCGAGCGGTCCTTATAAGCGTAATACTCGCGCTTGAACTGCAGATATATGATGCGTTTCAGCGTCTCGGCCCGCGTCTCCACGCCCTTGAGCCCCGTGATGCCATAACCTTGCAGCAGTTGATCCGCGTAATCCAGCGCCATCGGCCAGGAAAAAATCGACGGCTTCATCTTGACGAGATATTCGTCGATCCCATATTTGGCGCTGGACGGCGAGACCCGCTGGAAGAAAAGCCGTATCTTGCGCTCGCTCAGCGGACAGAGACGGAAAAAAGACAGGGCGATATTTTCCCGGCCCCCGAATTCCAGCCATTCCACATGGCCCCAATCATGCGGCAGCACATCCGGGCGGGTGGCTATGACCAAACCGTTGACGTTTTCCGTCAGCTCCGTCTGGATATAAAACACGATGCGGTCGATGGCCGAAGTAACGCTCATATGCGACAAAACGCCGGAGCGGTCAAAATTATCGATGAAAACAGTCATGCCGGAGCTGCCCGACAGCTCTTTCTTCCAGCGGCGCAGGGCCTGCTCCAAATCATATGTATCCGCCATATCATAAAAAACATAGGGCAATACGCCGTCCGCGGCCGCGACTCTCTGTCCGAGCATATAAGCCATATATTGCAGAAGGGAAGATTTTCCAGTCCCGACTTCGCCCACAAAAACGAACCCGCCGCCGGCGCCGGCCAGCTGGTTCAGAATAGCTTCAATATCCATGCGATACGTGGACTGTATGGAATACGGGACCAGATCATGCGGGATGTAGCGGTCCAGCATATCGCGAAAAACCCTGCTGGAAACCGGCCCCAATTCTTCCCGGCGCGCCTTGCGCAGATAGTTGATATCCCGGACTTCTTCTTCCGGCGCTTTATTGACCTGTTTATGCCGGAACCAGAGCATAAGGCACACTACAACCAGAGCCAGAGCGGCAATAATTGTCACGCTTAATATTCTCCCCGCGACATTTTGCCAGATTTCAGCCATTTTTTCCTTCCGCGCCTCCCTTTGTCAGTGAAATATCGCCGTTCACTCGCCAAGCCGCGAGCCTTGCCGCGCCCACGGCGTTATCGCGGCTGAGTTCCGGCGGCGCCCAGTGAAAAGTTATTCCGGGCAGCCGGCGCTCCAGCTCCGCGCGTAAATAAGAATTGGACGCCACCCCGCCCACCATCAGGATATCCCCCGTTTCTCCCTCCGGCGTCCGCCGCAGCATTTTGACCAGACTGCGGACGATGCAAGCCTCTACGGCCAAAGCGACGTCCGCCGGCGGGCGCCCGGCTTGGATCAATCGTCTGGCGGCCGACTCCGGGCCGGAAAAACTCACGCCGCATCCTTTTACCGCCGCCGGGATCAACGCAGCCGCTTCCGGGACCGCGGCCCCGGCCAAACGCTCCAACGCCGCCCCGGCCGGAAACGCCAAACCCAGCGCCACTCCGACCCGATCCACAAACTGTCCGGTGTGCAGATCCTCCGTCCGGCCGATGATCTCCGTCGCAAACCGTCCCGCTTCATACCGGCGCACCCGCAAAAGCTCCGTCGTGCCGCCCGAAAGGTGGAAAGCGCGAAACTCCGTCAGCGCCGCGGCCGCGCCTGAGCCGAGACCGGCCGCCAAATGCCCTTCCTGATGACTTATTTCGACCAAAGATACCCCCAGCGCCGCCGCGATAGCCACAGCGGCGCCGTACCCCGCCATAAAGACCGGCATATAGGAGTCCGGAGCGGAGCGCGGTTTTGTACTCACGCCCACGGCGGCGATCCGCCGCCATTTATCCCGCGGCAGGTTCCGCCACAAAACGGGCAGACGGCGTCCGTGTTCGAAAAAAGCCGTGGACTGCATAAGTCCCCGTTCGCCCGGCTTGACCGGCAGCAGATATCTCTCATCCCACACCGGACGGCCAAACTCATCCGCCAAAGCGACTGAAGTGGTATAGGCGCTGGTGTCAATGCCGAGGAAAAGCATTTACTGCCGCGCCGCCGCGATCTTGTCCTCGCGGCGAAGAAAACCGTGCAGGATGCCGTTGATGAAGCGGCTGGAATCATCCCCGCCAAATGTTTTCGCCAATTCAACCACCTCGTTGACGACCACGCGCCGCGGCGTCGAATCACGGTAAAGCATTTCAAATAAGGCCAGCCGCAACAAATTGCGGTCCACCATACTCATGCGGCTGATCTCCCATTTTCGGGCCCGTTCAGCCAGCAGAGCGTCTATTTCGGTTCTGGCGGCGAGAGCGCCGCAAACCAATTCCTCCGCGAATTCTTTATTCTCCCCTCTGACGTGAAATTCCTCTAACCAGAGCAAAAGTTGTTCGGGTATTCTTTCCGTATCACCCGTCAGATCGGCCTGATAAAGGATCTGGGCCGCCACCGCCCTGGCCCGGCGTCTGCCGGGCGGAATATTCATTTCGTTTTCTTCAATATAATCTCTCATGCGCGCTTCGCTTTTTCCACCCGGACGCGAACGTCAGCGACCGGCAGAACAAAATACTTCTCGATGTTTTTTTTGACAGCCGCGCTTCTCTCAATGATCATACCCTGCGGGAGTTCTTCATCGGCGCGCAGCGTTATTTCCGCCCAAAGCCCTCCCTCCCGGTCGGAAAACCGCACGGAGCGCAAAACCACTCCCTTGACCTGTCCCCAATGGCGTTTTACCACATCGCGGAAAGCGCCTTCCTCAATGACCAAGCTGCCGTCGGCCATATTCCGCCGCGCTTCATATTTCGATTTCGCAAAAAAACCTTGCAGCCGCATCGTCTTTCACCCCTGAGCGTTAGGACTTGTTCAACAATAACTTGCACATCTCGCTTGCCCTTTTCCCGTCAGGCGTCGTTGTCGTCAGTCACCATACCGCCCCGGGTATGTCTCCCTCCTCCGCCTAGCCTGACGTCAAAATTTCTGCGCGAGATTGCGCAATTTATTATTTCACAAGTCCTTATCTTTGCTTTCCGCCTGTTTGAACACGATACCCTGCACATGCACGTTTACCTCTTTGGTCACAAGGCCCGTCATCAATTCCAGAGCGTTTTTCACGCCCGCCTGCACTTTTTCCGCCACGGCGACCAGCGAATGGCCGAATTCGACCGCGAGATACAGATCCACTTTCGCTTCCTGCTCGTTCAGCTCGACTTTCACGCCTTTGCCTTTGTTTCCGCTCTTATTCAGATTGAACATATTGGCGATATCACTGGCCAGACCGCTCGCGCCGGCGACGCCTTCCACCTCTGAAGCGGCCATCGCCGCAATGATCTCCACCACGTCGTCCAAGATGCGGATCGTCCCCAGGCTATTCTCTTTTTTCGGCAGTTCCATAACCGATCATCCTTTCCGTCGGGATACCGTTCTTACTATAGCATAAAAAACGCCGGCGCTCAACAGGTTTTTCCGCCCGCCGGACGCTATGGGATCAGTTTCCGTTCCAGGGCGGTGCGAATGACGTCCGCTATACTGTCCGCGTTCAGTTTCGTGTAAATCGTACTCAGCACCATCTTCACCGTGTTGATCGATAAATTGCGGCTGGCGGCGATCTCCGAGCGGGAAAGGCCGTGATACAGATCGTTTAGCACCTCCGTCTCTCTGGCGGACAGGCGCGCGCCGTCACTGATGCTATTCAGCTTTTTATATTCCGTGACGACGGCGGAGAGGCGTTTCGCGTAGGTCGCCGCCCGGCGGTGGATCATCTCCAGCCATGGACGGGGGATATCGCAGCGCCGGTCCCGCATGGCCGCGGCGGTGAGGGTGCGCATGTCCTTGCCCGCTTCGATGAAAGGCATGACCAAGTCGTTGGACAGGGCCAGATCATACGCCTCCTGCAGGGCGGTCAGCGCGGCGGCGGCGTCTTTGATCTGGTAATGGCAGACGGCTTCCAGCACCTTCATTTCCAGCCGGCCAAACAGGACCGAGTCCGTGCCCCGGCCGCTGTCGATGAAAGACAGGAGATCGTAATACCGCTTGTCGGCGTAATACAGCTTTGTCTTGACGAAGCTGCCGAAGCCCGCGATGAAGGTCCCGATGGACTCGCGGGAAAATTCTCCCCTGAGCCAGGCCGGGGCCAGCCGCGGCTGACCCAGCAGCGCGTAATACCAGCCGCAGATGATGTCGTAGGAGGTGAAACGGAGCGCGTACTCCTCGTTTTCCAGCTGAGGCTCCACTTTATTGAATAATTCGCCTATTTTTACAAAATTTCCCTGCGCGGCCGCGACGCG